>JASFQO010000048.1:0-9193 GCA_050115405.1 Bacillota bacterium | reverse complement strand
TCTGCAAACCGGATATAATATAAGCAAAGAGAAGACCGAAGTCTTCTCAGTGCGGGTTCAATGGAGACGGCCATGTGGGGGCCGTTTTCCGCTTTTCCGACCCTTTTGACTCTTGAAATCAACCGTAAGGTTAACCCTTTCCAGCAGACTAACAAGGACTACCAAGACCAAAATCGCAGACCACATCTCCCATCGCCTCCCTTCCGGTGGTGACATCAACCAATAAAAATTATTAGCTGGTCGCACCATCGGAAAGGACGGATCGCCGACTCTCCTTCAAACCCAATTATTATACTACCAGATCTATCCACGAGAGACAAGCGGACATTGCTATGTACTTTTTGAAAATTATTAGACACATTTAACATTCGGAGACTTTTTCAGAAGCCGCCAAACGGGATAGTGATTGGGCAACCTGGTACCGCATCTCCGACTACTATGTGGCGGTTAAAAAAATGGAAACCCCGAAGCCACAAGCCACAGTAAAGGATTTATAAGGTTTTTAATAGTATTTCATGCGGTTTCCTTAAATAATAGCAAGAATAGTCGAGAATATACCGGCCCCAAAAAGTAAACTGAAATAGTGGGGAGGTGATAATGGTGAGAGAACAAATATTGGCCGTTCAGCGTATGCAGGACTATATTGATCAGCATTTGTGCCAAAATATCACTTTGGCAGATTTATCGACAGCATCCCTGTTTTCTCCGTGGCATTCCCATCGGATGTTCAAGGAATACACAAACTTAACCCCTGGCTGTCCAGTTTTTTTATACCCTTCATAATGATACTGTCAAAGTGGACAAAACGAAGGGAGCGATTGATATGCAGACTTGTTGTATGAATGATGGTAAGGATCTCTGTTTAACGGTTTATAACGATACTCTGTTCCGATTATTAATTCAACATATATAGCTCAAATTATTTATTGCTGATTTTTTAACAATTATATGGTATATTTAAAATATCGGGTTTTTAACCAAAATTGAAAAAGATGTTAAAAATTGATTAAAAAGTAAATCAGGGAGGAGTGTATCCATGAAAAGACAGCTATTTTTAGTCCTGGGATTGGCTTTGCTCACTTTGACAGCCGGATGCGGCGGCGGTGGTAACAAAAGCGTGACGAGTTCTACCGCCGGCAGCGATCCAACGCTTACATCATTGGCGACGTATCTTTCTATCTGCGTTATGTCCCGGCGGTTAGCGCTTTTCCGACCGGCCTAAATGACGACGGCGTCGGCTCGGTCGCTGCCGCCTACTGGATCGGCGAGACCGAGGTTACTTATGAGTTGTGGGATGCTGTTTATCAATGGGCAATTTCTAGTGAACGGGGATTGGACATCTATTCTTTTTCAAGCGGTCATGGAGTCAACGGCAGCGACGGTTCGGGGACGTCTCAACCAGTCACTACCATTAGCTGGCGGGACGTCATCGTCTGGTGCAATGCACTAACGGAATACTACAACGCGCTAAATAACACAAGTTACCAATGCGTCTATTATCTTGACGCGGATTATACCACACCAATCCGGAGCAGTAATGACGATACTAGTATTGTGTACGACCTCGGAACGCAGGACAATCCGTATGTTAACGAAAACGCTAAGGGTTTTCGCTTGCCGGCGGCCCAGGAATGGGAATTGGCCGCGCGGTACCGTGGCAACGACTCCCTCAATACGGTAAACGGCTTTTCTAACCCATACTTTACCAAGGGTGATTCCGCCAGCGGGGCAACAGCAAATTATACAAATGAGACAGTTACCGCAGAGGTAGCCTGGTACTACGTTAATATCACCAACAGCACCGGTACACATGAGGTGGCGGATGGAATAACAGCCAATACGCTTGGTCTTTATGACGTGAGCGGGAACGTCTGGGAGTGGTGCTATGACTATGTTGGTAGCCCAACGCTTCGGATGATACGCGGGGGAAGCTGGAGTGAGAACATTGATTACATGCGGGTAGGATTTACGGACAAAACCAATCCAAATAGCGAAGGCAGCGACATCGGCTTCCGTCTGGTGAAGACTCACTGATTTGGGGCTGGCAACCGCCATCATTTTTTCCTTAACCTCCGGTTGCGGCGAGAAAGTCGCCGGGGAATGGTTAATCGCGGTGTCTCAAAATTCTTGAAAAGAATGGTTTGGGACACCTTTTATTGTTAAAAGCAATTTGATGCGAAAAGAAGAAGCTAAGGTAAGGGTGGCACAGTTTTTTCTACCCCATTTTACGAGGAGGAAAAGAATGAAAAATAAATTAATGGTCTTGTTGTTAATTTTGATACCTGGGATTGCGTTATTGACCACTCCCATAGCCGCGGATCAGACCGAAAAAATCAAGGAACGTCGAGTTTTGGAAGGCCTATATGCTTGGTATCCCTTGGACGGAAGCGCTGAGAATATCGGACCTCAAGGGTCGGACGGATTTATAAAAGGTTGTTTGCCGACGGCGGATCGTTTCGGCAAAAAAGGCGGCGCCATGTACTTCGATGGGAAGAACGATTATCTGACATTACCGCTAGACATCAATCCGGCGAAGCTGCCCCAACTTACCATCGCGTTGTGGATGAAAGGCGAATTGCCAAACGGGATCGTTTTATCACACGATAATGGAAAATATTGCCGTTCGCTTTATTTTGAAAAACTAACCGGACGTCCCGCTATATCCATTTTAGCCGGTAGCAAGGGGAAATTTTACGGTAATATCGCGATCCCGACTAATAATTGGAGAATGGTTGTTGCCGCCTGGGATGCCAAGCAAGAAAAAGCGGCCCTTTATACCAAAAATCAATACATAGAAATGCGAAGCACGGACCAGGCAAATCCACCCGAAGGATTTCCTTATCTCGATGTCGGCCGCAATCCCTCAAATTGTTATTATTTTAAAGGGGCCATTGATGAGATCGTCATCTGGGACCGGGTTTTAAGTGAGGGAGAAATTATTGGTCTTTTGACTAATCCGGGCCAGATTAATCCGCAGCCGCGTCAAGAGGCGCTTAACTTATTTAATGAAGGAAAAGAGTTATTTAAGATCGGTTTTTATGATGCGGGGGTTGCGAAATTTAAGAAGGCGCTTGGCAGGGCGTCGCTTCAAATCCATAAATTTTTGGGTACTGATGAATATTTGACCGGAAACGAGTCCGTCCCTTTGCAATATTGGGGAGAAGTCTTTCGATTTCACTATCAACAATTAATGGCGCAAGCCAAAAGAGCGAAACTGGGGGTCTTTTTAGAAGATCGGCAGGGCCGAATGGAAGTCACGTATACTTTTGACGATTTGCCGATTTATCGAGCGGGCGTCCGGGCGGGAGATGTCATTACCGCGGTTGACGGACGAAAGTTCGCTAATGTTAAGGATTTATCCCAATATTTAAAGTTCAAATCAGCCGGAGATGAAGCCGAGGTTACTTTCCTCAAGGGGGGTGCGGAGCAAAAAGTCATAATTAAGTTAGTCGAAGGATTTATGGAGAATCATGCTCCGGCGTGGGCGGTGTATCGGTTATTAGATTATGGAATGTTAGCCGCTAAAGCCGGATATCCGGTTTTAACCAGACAAGCGGCAAAGAAAATTAAGGAAATTGGCGAGAAGTATCCGGCCGACCTGAAAAGATATTTTTTAGATGATGGCGAGGCGCTGTTAACCGCTTTGGCAATGGCAATGGAAGAGGGAAGCGACGCGGCTTATCGGTACTTGCTGAAACGGGGAAAATTTAAGGTGAGCGGTTTTTATATTTCTGACTATCCTCAATATTTCGCTCCCTTATATCAAGACCGGAAGAAGCTGGCTTACTTTCTCGGCCGCCAAGACGAGTCGACGTTGCCAAAACCGAAGCTGGATGAGGTCAAAAAAGTTAATTATATCGATTTAAACGGTAAGCTTATTCAACCGACCGCTAGTGTTCCCACGCTGGAAAGAGCGGATCAAAAACCACAAGCCGCGCCAACGCGGGAGCCGGATCATGGCGGGATTAGGGGGACGGTCTTGGATTGAGCTTTGGTTTAACCGTCGCAATCAAGGAGGGAGTTTTGAGTGCATAGAGTTATCTGGGGATTAGTGATTAGCGTCTGCCTTTTTGCTGCGGTAGTTGGCGCTCAACCGGTAGATACACCCGATCCGGATGAAGCGGCGATTATCAAAAATATTAAAATTGATCCGTCTCCCATGCGTTATTGGCAATTGAGCCGGGTGCGAGCGCGACATGCGGCGAAGCTCTATCAAAGTTGGCAACGGGACGGACAGGTCAAAGAGTATCAAAAGGCGTTGTTTTATGCTCGATCCGCCGCCCAGTTGCAGCCCGATTGGGACGAGCCTTGGTTGTTACTGGGAATGATCTATGCGGAAATGAAAGCCGACCGGGATGCAATGGAAGCGGCTGCCGCTGCTTTGATTAAGGCGGTCGACGCCAATCCGGCCAACGGCCGGGCGCAAATTTTGTTGGCCCAAGTCTTGCTGGAACAGGGGCGTTATTGGTCGGCGATTGAACAATATCAAAGTTTAATCGCCAAGAATAAAGCGATGCAAAACGGGACCGTTATTTCCCAATTAACCTTTTGCTATATTGCCGACGGTCGAGTCCAGGCGGGCTTGGATTATCTGCTGCAACTGTTGCAAGACGAATCCTATCAAGGCGACCGGGATTGGGTGAGAATATGTGCGGCCGTGCTGTTAAAGACGCGGGGCGATCGAAATAAGGCTGTCAACTTGTTGGAATCCGTTTACCTGCCGGACCTGGAGAAGCGCCACGGCTCCGAGAATCCCAAAGTTAAGCAGATTAAATATCTGATTGGGTCATGGAAGGAGGAGCGGTAAATGAAACGTTGGCTGATTGTTTGCTGCTGCTTGCCGTTTATTTCCTCCGTTTGTCTTTGGGGACCGGTTTTAGCCCAATCCGGAGGTTATGACAACTTGGAAACCGTACTGCGGACCTTTGCGGATTCCCGGAAGACCAGGGATTTAAAGGAATACGGGTCTGTACAAGACCAGGAAGCGTTTGTAAAAACGATTGAGAATGAAGTCTATCAACCGGTCGACCGGAAGGTTATCGAGTATTTGAAGGCAAGGCCCGAATATGAAGGCAAACGAATTCTGACCCACGACTTTCGGACTCCGGGGACCGCTGCGGCTTCGGTAAATACCGACCGGGATGTCCGGGTTTTGGTGGAGGTCGAACCGGACCGTTGGGTGGAAGTCCCGGTCAAAAAATGGGAGGATGTCTACTATCGGGAATTTGCCAAACGGACCGGTCTGGAGGTAACCGCGGAAACCGCGCCGGAGACGATCAAGGAACATGCCGGTAAATACCGGCAGTTACCGACCGATCGTTTTCATATTGAGGCCGGTCGTGATTATTCCGATGCGGGGACGATCAAAGCTTTTCGGTTTCAAGGAGCGACCAAGGTCCTCTCCACCCCCAATGTGGTCAGGGTGAAACGGGGAGCAACCCGGTTAATCGATCCCGAAGGCTTAGCCAGAATGTGCCTTGAAAAGGCGGATGAGCAATACCGGCAAGCTCGAGCGAGCGGACAAAAGCTGAAACAGGCAAATTTGAGCTCGGAAGAGCTTGAGTCCTATCGCCAAAAGCAACAGATGCATGAGATTGAAGGTACCGTACAGCTTAAAAAAGGAGTCGAAACCTTGGAAAAGGTTCGGGCGGGCTATCAAAAACAAGGGTATGAGGTTGGAGAACTTCCGGAGAAGTTTAAAGGGGCCATTGAATTAATCAAAACTGTGGACGGGACCTCCGCTACCGATATCGAAAGCGTCAAAACCCGAATTAGCGCGCTACAGGCTGACGGGATCAGAAATTTGCATGATTTAAATCAGAAGTTAGGCGGCCAAATCGAGTCATTAAAGCTGGCGAAGCGGTATCAAAAACCCCGAAGAATGCCGCGGATTTCTTTGGACAAGGCCGGTAAAGCAGCCGGCGTCGCCGGAGATTTGCTGGCGATTAAAGCTGCGTTGGAACAGGCAAGACAGGGAAATCATTTATTTGTTAACTTCACCGCGGACGACAGTAACAGTGAAAAAGCCGTCAAAACAATGGCTTTGGCGGCGTTGGAGTTATCTCCCATTCCGGTGTTGGAAGCCATGGAACGGGGGTGGAAGGTGGATGAGGAAGAACAGGAATATCTCCGGGTCATGATGGAGCATGGGGAAGCGGGAGATTGGAAAACCCATCCCATAACCAGTATGGCTCGGGTTAGTACCAAGGTTATTTATCAGACGGCGAAGTCGCTGACCCTGGACCCGTTGCTTGCCGGGAAAACCGCGCTTGAAGCAGGCTACCGGACCGTCGCGGATGTCGGCGGCAACTTTATCACCGACTTCTCCCGCTTGGAGGCGGAGCGCTTGCAGCGACAGAAGTTTGATGAGTATGTCAAACGCGGCGCAAAATTTGACTTGGGAGCCATTGATATTAGCGATGCTATGCGACCGTTATCTACGGAGGCCGTCGTCTCGCCCGGAGACCGTCTGATTTTTGCTACCGGTAAAAACCAAACCTGGAATGAAAACTATCGCGTCAGATGGGAACTTGCCACCCCTGAAGGAGCGGTGATTACCTTGCAGGAGAAAACGGCTTCCCTTAAGGATGCTGAGCAAGTATCCTTTACCGTCCCGGAGTTGAGTATGGGCGAGTATCGGGTCAGAGTGAGAGTTTTTGAACGGGCCGGCGGCCTTCAGGCCGACTTTACCGAAACCAGCTTCAAGCTGTCGGAGCGAATTGGTCTCGGGAACATAATTGCCACCAAAGGATCTTTTAACGGAGGACCGATTCAAGGCGAGGTTGCCGTTGGTGAAATTGTTGCTTTTAAAGTCGCTAAGATCGGGGCCTGGAATAGTCGGTATTGGGTAGAATGGTTGGTAAACGGGGAGCGATATAAGTATGAGAGATCCGACAAAGCTAAGATTAATTTGCTCCGGTTTACCACCGATCAATTGCGGCCCGGTAATTATAAAGTGGCGGCGCGGATTTTTGCGCCAAACGGGGAAGATACCGGCTCTATCATCGCGCATCAGAGTTTTGCGTTTGGATTAAAAGAAGATCAGCTGGTTTTACCTGAGTTTGAAGTAGCCGGCTGCCTGGAAGCGAAGACCGATTTGCCGCTAAAAGGGATTACGGTACAAAACGGAGACATTCTGCGGTTTAGGGCCCGGGTTCCCTTTCCGCCAAAGGCTAAGCCCGTTATGACCCGCCTTGTCTGGCAGGTGTATTCCGGGGACGGCCGGCCCGTGCCGGGACTTCATAAGGAAATTGACGCGATCGAAGCGGGGATTACCAAAGAATATCAGTTCCGGTTCCGGCCGGAAAGTTTGAAGGACGGACAATATATTGTGGCCTTAACTCATCTCGCGGTGAATGATGCCCAGGTCCGGAGACAAGCTAAAATAAGCTTTAAGCTATTGGATAAGGTTAAAATTAAACAACTGCTGGTCACCGATAAAAAAGAGCGACAAATCCATCACGAAGTCCTGCGGCCGGGCCGCTCTCCCCTGTTGTATGCGTATTACGCTTTGACGCCCAATTTGGGACAGGTACGGATAACCCTGACGGCCCGGTACCGGAAGAGTGGGAAGGTAATCGAAAGTGTTACCGTTAAGCGGCCGCGGGAAGGGGAAAAATCTCCGTATCGGGTGGGATTGGGATTGTCGCCCGGTGCGGTCGCCAGCGGTGAGGAGATTGATTTTGAAGTGATGATTGCCGGAAACGACGGTAGAGTGCGGACCGCGACCCGAAGTTTTCGGATTGAACCTTACAATTTGCGGATTGCGGTCCCAACCCGGTTGAAATCCGGGCAGTCCGTGCCATTTAAACTTATTCCTCCGACTGAGTTCAAGCCGCCCTTCCGGGTGAAATTTCAAACCGGCAACGGGTTGGGAGTCGGACACACTCCGGGACGGTTGGACGGAGTCATCACCGGTATCGCGACGCAACAAGCGATTAAGACGTCGTTAAAGGTCAAAGTCGCCGACGCGCAGGGCTTGACGGTGGAAAAAACGTTACACTTCACGGTGCAAGGGTCGGTCCCGGTCGGAACCACCCAAATCAATCAGGCGTTGGTTAAGGCGGTTCAAGACGGAAATATGCAAAGAGTCAAAGGACTATTGGGTCAAGGCGCCGGGGCTAATTGGAAGGATGATGAAGGGATGGCTCCGTTACATTATGCCGCCGGCCGGTTGCGGTTGGACCTGGTGAAACTGCTGGTCGAGCATGGAGCGGATGTGAATCTTTTAGCGGGGGATGGAGCGCCGCTTTATCATGCAATCAACGGTGGCAAATATTTACGGGGACCGGACTATGTAGCGAATGTGAAACAAAATCAAAGCAAACGAGGCGAAATAGTTGGTTATCTGATTGCCAAGGGCGCCGACGTCAACGCCCGCCCCCAAAAAGGACGCTCTCCCTTATGGGCGGCCGCCGCGTGGATGTATGATCCCGGTACTGTAAAAATGCTCCTTAAGGCGGGGGCGACTCCGGAAGCTGATTTGTTGAGAGAAGTCCAAGCTCGAAAAGGATCTCAACCGGGGTTGATTGCCGGTAATTATTGCGGGGGTTCCCTTGGGTCGAATCCGGCCTCAAAAGCGGCCTTGAGACAATATTTGATGCGACTGTATGAAGAGATCGCAAGATTGTTAATGTGAGTCAGGGGACGGTTCCTTGACTCATTGGTCGTTGCAAATGACCAATATAAGAGTCGTTAGCGGTCAACCGACGTGGCATGACGATCGGTGCGGAAAGGTTTGAAAATTAATCGAATATTAACTATTTGATCATTGCTCTTTCAGATTAAGGTTTTATAGTATATTTATGATTATTATTTCTTTTGTTTACCTTAAATTCAGGAAATACCAAATGCTGAAAGAGGAAATTTGATGGGAAAATTCGATGGTTATCTGCTGGTTTCGGATTTGGACGGGACCTTATTGAACCGGGCTTCCCGGGTGCCTGCTAGCAATGCGCGGGCAATTAGCTATTTTGTTAAAAATGGCGGCAAGTTTTCGATTGCTACCGGAAGGACGGAACTGACCTGTTTGCCTTTGGTGAAAAAATTGCCGATTAATGCTCCGCTAATTCTCTATAATGGTTCGCTCATCTATGACCTGGCCGACCGGAAACAAATATGGACGAACTTTTTGGACCGGGGGGTCGCTGAACAAATTGTAAAATTGGTTCTGGCGAAATTTCCCCGGTTTTGC
>JASFQO010000047.1:0-9258 GCA_050115405.1 Bacillota bacterium | reverse complement strand
CGACGATATTTTCGCCTTTTTCCAAAGTTTCCCGCAGATAGTGAAGCAAAGTTTCTTTATTAGCCCGTAATTCGGCTTGCAGTTCCGCCGTCATCGCGCCTTCGGGCGCTTTAAACTTCAGCCGGTCATCCTCGACCACCAACTGAATTTGCCGGGCACGGCATTTTTGGATTAAAAGGGCCGCCGTGGCTAAATCATCGCCTGCTGCCGCCACCGCGGCTCGATCGTCCGGCGTTTCATCCGGTCTGGCAACATTTTCCCTGAGCATCCCGGAATCCGGCTGAAACTGGATCGGGTTTGGCCCGGCCCCCCCGCTATCGTAATCTCCGTAAAAATCCAACAGTTCCGCAACCGACTGATACCGCATCATTTCGCCTACGGACGGTCGTTGGGAATAAACCATTTCCAACTGATTCGCCAACCGGATCATCTCCACGGATGAAACACCCAAATCGCCAAAGTCAGCTTCGGGTTTTAATTCCGGCAGTCCAAGTGTTTCGCGGACAGTCCGTAAAACCGGATGTCCTTCCGCGCCGCCGCCAACGCCCGCATCTACCGGGCCGGTTATCCCATCAAGCATTTCCAGTAATTTTTTACGGTCAACCTTGCCGTTGCGATTCAGTGGAAATTCGGAGACGGCAATGATTCGCTCCGGAATCAAATAACCCGGCAGATAGGTTCGCATCTGTTTTTTCAGGTCAGCCTCGTCAAAACGGGACGGGTCATCTTGAACATAAGCAACCAATTTTTTACTGGCCATCCGGTCCCCCACCGGTAAAATAACCGTATTCCCGGAAACGCCGCATTTGACAAAAGCCGCCTGAATTTCGCCGCTTTCGACCCGATAACCGTTAATTTTCAACTGAGTATCCCGGCGCCCTTGAAACTCAAGCTCCCCATCACCCATATAGCAGCCGTAATCTCCGGTATCATAGACTCTTTGCTTGAGGAGTACATGAACGTAAAAAGCTTGCCGGGTCAGTTCGGGTTCGTTCCAATAACCGTCCGCTAAGCCCTGACCGGCGATATGCAGTTTTCCTTTCACCCAGTCGGGACAGGACCGCCCGAATTCATCAAGAACATAGAACGCTTGATTGGCCAGGGGATAGCCGTACGGTATCGATGCCCATTCCGGTTTAATTTCGGTTACTTCATAATAGTTTGACCAGATAGAAGCTTCGGTAGCTCCCCCCATACTCGTCAATTTGGCATTCGGTAACGCCTGTTTAATTTTGGGAAACAAGCCGAGCGGGATCCAGTCGCCCGACAGGATAATCCGCCTGATTCCCGGATCTTGACCACCGCCGCCCAGGAGAAAATCCGTATAAATCACCATTAACGCCGGAACTGAATTCCAGAGAGTTACTTGGTAATCCCGGGAAAGCCGCAACCAGCATTGCGGGTCCAACCGCTCCGCTTCCGTAGGTAAAACCAATGTCCCGCCCGCGGTCAACACTCCAAAAAGGTCGTAGACCGAAAGGTCAAAACTAAGCGCCGCCAAACCGAGAATCCGATCTTGCGCGGTTACCCCCAGCCGCCGGTTCACCTCCAAAATGGTATTCATGGCGGCCCGATGCGAGATGCAGACGCCTTTCGGAGTCCCGGTCGAACCCGAGGTATAAATCACATAGGCCAAATCCGCCGGGTTAATTTGAATCTCATGCCAAATGCCTTTTTTCCGGTCCAAATCAGCCGGGGTCACCTGTTTGACCAGACCTTTGTCAAGCTCCAAGCGCCGATCAACAAACAATATGGTTACTTCCGCTTTCCGAAGCATTTCCCGCGTCCGGTCAAGCGGCTGGTCGAAGGATATCGGAAGGTACGCGGCGCCGGCTTGAATGATTCCAATGACCGCCGCTATCTGTTCAAACGATTTGCTCATTTGCAACGCTACCCGGTCGCCTTTTTGGACGCCTTCTCCCTGCAGCAATTCGGAAACCCGGTTGGCCCGATCCAGCAACCGCCGGTAACTGTATTGCCGCTTCCCGCAGATAACGGCGATTTGGTCCGCAGCGCTCCCAACGCGTTTCCGAATGACTTCATGCAACAAAGTGTCTTTCATCTCCCGTGCGGTATCATTCGCGTTTTCATGAACGCGGCGCTGATTGGCGGGGCGCAGGTCCGTCAAAGTTTCCGACCAGAAATTTGCTTCGCGGGCCGCCCCCATGACCAACTCGATATACTTGGCGAACATTGCGTCAATCACATCCGGACGAAAAACGGTTTCGCGCGTATCCCAGGATAGGGTAACACCGCCTTTTTCATGATAAACCTGATGATCCAGAAAGACTTGGGGAGTGGAGGAGACCGACCAGCCGATCCTGTCAAAAAAACTTTCCGGCCGCTCCGGGTCATTCAGTTGCTCCATCCCGAGCGCGCTGGTGAAAACCACCGGATAAATCCGCTGGGACGCATCAGTGCCTTTGTTTAACTCTTTCACGAAATCAACCGCACAATAATTACTATGTTCCAAATCCGCCCGCATCTGCGCCTGAATCGCGGCGGCATTCAAAGCAACGGCAATATTGTCACGGTGGACTTCGACCAAAATCAGCCGGGTAAAATCGCCGATAATCTGATTGATCTGCGGATGAACCGCTTCTCTGGCAAAAACAGTCAACATCACCGCAAAATGACTGCCGCCACCCCAGGCGGAAAGAATTTCCGCATACAAACCAAGTAGCGCCGCCGACGGCGTCAGTTGCCGCGCGGCGGCTGCTTTGACAAAACTCAGCCACGTCTCCCGGTCAAGCCATTTTTGACGCCGGATGAATCCCCCTTGAACAGCTTGATTACTTGCCGGATTAACCGGAAGTTCCGGAGCCGCCGGGAACCCGGCCGCCCGATCCAGCCAATATTTTTGGTCCAGGGCATACCGCCGGCTTTTCTTTTGCTCCAAAGCGTACTCCAGATAATCTTTATAGGAAACTTCCAAAGCCGGTAACGTTTCGCCCGCGTATAAACGGGAAAGGTCATTCCAGAAAATATAGAGGCTTAAGGCGTCGGCGATCAGGAAATCAATTCCGAAATGAATGCGCCATCGGCCTTCCTCCATTTCCGCAAGCCGGATCTCAAACATTGGTTTTCCCAGGGGAAGTACTTGGGTCGCCATTTCTTGCCGGACGTTTTCCAGATGTGTCGCTAAGTCTCCCAGCGTTTCCCGATGGTAAACCATTAACGGCAGTGTGATTTTCGGACTGATCTGTTGCCTCCCGTCGGCATCAATCAGATCACGCAACATTTCATGCCGCTGCGTCAGCGCGTGTAACGCCTGTTCAAACCGGACCGGGTCCAGCCCGGCCGGATTGATTTCCAAATAGGCGTAACAACCAACCCCGCCCCATTCCAATTCGGCGTTGCGCCCCGCCCAATAAGCATATTGGACTTCATTAAGGGCAAAATGCTCGTATCTTCGGTCCGGATACCGGCCAAACGGTCTTAACGGTTCAGCAGCGGTTACCGGCTTTTGCATTTTTTCATAAATTATTTCCGCCCATTGCTTAATCGTACAATTGCTCAAAAAAATTCCCGGCTCCAATGCGATCGCCAAGTCGCTTTGGTATACCCCCAGCAACCTGGTGGTCGTGATCGAGTTTAGGCCGTATAACAGCAAATTTTGATCATCGGGCAGCTCATCCGGAGCAGTTTTCAACTCCCGGGTCAGAGCCTCGCGAACGTATTTTTTCACTTCAGCCAAATTCATCAATGCCGGACCGGACCCAGGCGCGCCGGATGAGTTCACGCGCGCCGCTTCAGTTAAAGCATGACGCGCCGCGGCACCGGAAACGCCGATCCCTTCCCGCTCGGTTAATCCTCCCAGTTCGAAGTGTCTTTCGTGAAATCGATAGTTGGGTACGGTAATTTTTTGCCGGCCGGAGTCCGCATAATATTTTTTCCAGGCAACGGCCACCCCGCGGGTATAAAGGTGAAAAAGACCCTTTTCAACCTGATCGGCCGTCCGAATGTCCGGATAATTGGAAGCGACGCAATCCGTTCCGGCGCCGCAAATGCTTCCCACCATCGAAGTTAAAACCGGTGTGGGACCGAGCTCTAAAAAAGTGTACCCGTCGGGCTTGGCAATTGACCGAATACTTTCGTAAAACCGGACTTCCGCCAAAATATGCCGGCTCCAATATTGCCAGGAAGCGATTTCCGCGCCAATCGGACGGCCCGTCACGTTGGAATGCAGCGTTTTTGCGGGAATCCGATATTTTACTGTTCGGGCCACCGCTTCAAACCGGGCCGCCATCGGTTCCATCAAGGCTGAGTGAAATGCGTGCGACACCTTTAAAGCCACCGTTCTGACCCCGGAGTTTTGCAATGCGGCGCAAACAGCATCCACTTCACGGGCCATCCCGGAGATGACTGTCTGTCCCGGTGTGTTGGTTGCGGCAATAGCGACACTGCGCTGATCCCGAATCAGCTTGGCGACCAACGTTTTTTCAGCCTGAACCGCCGCCATCTTGCCTTGCCGGGGTAGTTCCGCCATAAGCTCGCCTCTGGCAGTGATCAATTTAACCGCATCCGCCGGTCCGAACACTCCGGCCAAACACGCCGCCACATATTCGCCGACGCTATGCCCTAATAAAATGGTTGGTTCGATCCCATATTCCATCCACAATCGCGCCAGGGAGTATTCAACCGCAAACAATGCCGGCTGGGTGTAACGCGTTTCATCCAGCCAAGCGCCGGAAGCAAAAATTATTTCTTTCAGGTCTTTGCCGGTATTGGCTTGATAGTAATGATTACATTCATCCAAACAGGTTCGGAAAATACGGTTTTCACGATAAAATTCCGCAAACATTCCCGGATACTGCGAACCCTGTCCGGTAAACAAAAAAACAATTTTGGGGGAGGCATTGCCACGACTCACACTAAAAGTCACGCCGGCGTCAAGAGCCTCTTCCAACTTCGTTTGCAACGCTTCGCAGGATTCGGCCCAAATCACCAACCGCGCCGGTAAATCGGCTTTGGAAATATTCTGGCTATAAGATAAATCGGCAAATCCGGCCGCAACGTCCGGCCCGCCATTTTTTAAATACGCTAAAAAGGCCTCAAGCTGGTCGCGCAGTCCGGTTTCGTTAACCGAGCTAAATTTGAAAGGCCAAAGCTTATGGGTTCCCTCAGGTACGGATTTCCCGCTTTTACTGATCTTCGGCGCGGAATACTGCTCCACCACCACGTGAGCGTTCGTCCCGCTAAGGCCGAAAGCGCTGACTCCGGCAATCCGCGATTGGGACGGGGTACTCTCCCAAGTCAAAGTTTCCCGGGGAACTATTATCGGAAGCTCCGCCCAGTTGATCCGGGGCGAAGGAGTTTCAAAATGTAAATTTCCCGGAATCATCCCCCTCTCAACCGCTAAAATCGCCTTGATCAATCCGGCAATGCCGGCGGCCGCTTCCAGATGACCCATATTCGCCTTAACCGAACCCACATAAAGTGGAGTTTCGCGTTCCTTCGCAAGAACATTGCCCAAGGCGGCCATTTCGATCGGGTCGCCCAGCGCCGTGCCGGTGCCGTGCGCTTCGAGATACCCGATATCGCGCGAATCAAGCCGGCAGCGGCGCCACACTTTAGTCAGCAATTCTTCCTGAGCCGGACCGTAAGGAGCAGTCAGTCCGGAACTCAGTCCGTCCTGATTAGCGCCGCTGCCGCGGATCACCGCATGAATATAATCGCCGTCCCTTACGGCGGCGGAGAGTTTCTTTAAGACCGCCACGCCGCAGCCCTCGCC
This sequence comes from Bacillota bacterium, assembly GCA_050115405.1. Taxonomy (GTDB): domain Bacteria; phylum Bacillota; class UBA4882; order UBA8346; family UBA8346; genus DATCLA01. The sequence goes on along the minus strand of JASFQO010000047.1, from coordinate 3,524 downwards.
TCTGACAGTCCCGTCCGCTTGGGCGTCAAAGCTGCGCAGGACGCAATGGGGGGACAAAATATTCATTACAGCCAAAAGTTCGGTGGTTTCCGGGGAGTACATCAGATTCACCCCACCGGCAAGGGCTAAGTCGCAATCGCCGATTAGCAATCCTTTACAGGCCTGGTCTACGGCGACTAACGATGAGGAACAGGCAGTGTCAACCGTGATTCCGGGTCCCCGAAAACCAAAAAAGTAGGCGGCCCGGCCGGTTAAAAACGCAAACCCGCTTCCGGTGATATCGTCCGGTTCCGGCGCAACATTCAGGAGATGGTTACGCCCTAATTCCCGAATATAGTCCGGTAAAGTTACTCCGGCATAGACGCCTGTCGGGGAACCCTTCAGCCGGTTTGGAGCATAACCGGCGTTTTCCAACGCTTCCCAGCACACTTTTAAAAACAGGCGCTGCTGCGGGTCAATCCGCTCCGCTTCACGCGGCGCCAGCCGGAAAAGCCGGTGGTCAAAGGCTTCGATGTCTTCCATCATAAAACCGGCTTGTTTTAAATAGGGATTAGCCGCAATCTTTTCACGGCGGTATTGACGCCACCGGCCCTCCGGAACCGCGCCGACCAAATCTTTTTGTTCCACCAAAGCCGCCCAAAATGCTTCCGGACCGGTGATCCCTCCCGGAAAACGGCAAGCCATACCGATGACGGCAATCGGTTCACTTAATGCATTTGACCGGGCATTTAACTTCTGTTTTAACTTACGAATCTCCAATAGCGCTTTTTTGACAATCTGTTCCTTAGCTGCCTTTTCAGTTTGCATCGTTCCCATCTCCCAATTCTTTTTGCAACAGTTCCAACAGCTCATCTTCAGAAAAGTCCTCGAATTCCATTATCTCGGTTCCGCACCACTCAACCTCGTCTGCGAAAGCTCCGGACATTGAGTCAAATTTACTGCCGTTACCGGCGTTAACGCAGTTAATCAGATATTCGCTCATAAGGTCGACCGTATTAAAATTAAACAATACCGGCGCCGGTACCTCAAACCCTAAAATTTGCTCTAAAGAACTGCGCAGCGACAGCAGCATCATTGAGTTCATCCCCTGCTCTATAAAGGGGAGGCTCCGGTCAAGCTCAACGGAGGCAACCGCCAGTTCCCGGGCGACCAATCCGGCAACCAAATCCGCCAACGCCTCTCTACTGTTAATTGCCACAGCAGGCGCAAGCATATCGCCGAGCCTTTTTTCCTCCGCGCTAATCCCAACTATCCTATCCCAACTGTAGTTTAAATACCGCGACTTGGCCCGGTTGCGCTGAATCTTTCCGCTGGTGGTCCGCGGGACATGCATTGGCGGAACAAAAACAATCGTTTCAATGGGAATTCCATGGACTCGAAGCACCGCCGTCCTAATATTGCGCGCCCATTTGGCGCATTGCGGATTTCGCACCGCCGCGCGCCGCACTTCCTGGATCAAGATGACTTGTTCTTCTTTCTCCCGAAGGACCCCAAAAGCGGCGGCGCCATCCGTCCTCAAGTCAGGATCGGCATTAAAGGCGGTCCGCTCGATATCTTGAGGATAATAATTCATCCCCCTGATAATAATCAAATCCTTGAGCCGGCCGGTGATATAAAGTTCACCGGTACGATCCTTAAAACCAAGATCACCGGTACGCAGATAAATCCGGCCATTGTTGGGCTCGGTCACATAGGCGCGCTGAGTCGCCTCCGGACGATTAAAGTATCCTTTGGTTACCGAAAGCCCCGCAAAACAAACTTCGCCGATGAGCGTCACGCCAAGCTCAGTCCCGTCTTCCGGATTGCGAATCGTCAATTGATGTTCATTAAGCACAAAGCCGTTACTCACCAAGTAAGTTGCCGTAGCGGATTCCGCAACCAATTCCTGAGCGTAATCCAGATAACCCCGATCAAGCACAGTGACCGCGCCATTTTGCAGATCCGCGCGGTCCAGCTTCAACCAGCCGGCTTTTTGACCGGCTTGATAGGACGTGACTACCAAAGAAGCCTCCGCTAATCCATAGGCCGGCGTTACCGCATGTTCCCGAACCCCCAAACGCCGCGCCGCTTGATAAAATCTCACCATTGTATTCAGATTAAGCGGTTCGGCGCCGCAAATTGCGCATTCCAAGGATTGCAGCGAGAGCTTTCCCGCTTCGGCCGCAGTGAGTTTCTCAAGCCGCGCGGCGACCAGCTCAAAAGCAAAATTTGGCGCTCCGGTATGAGTCGCCCGGTAGTCCAAAATCGCCCTGATCCAACTTAAGGGTTGCTGCATGAAGTCGGCGGGCCGCATTAAAATCACTTTATGTCCCGAATAAATTCCCTGTAAAATTCCTAAAATCAAGCCCATATCGTGGTAAAACGGGAGCCAGCTCACCATCACGCTGTCTTTGGTGAAACCAAATTTGGACTGCATCTGCTTGAGATTATTTAGTAAAGAAAAATGAGTGACCACCACTCCTTTGGGATCACCGGTGGAACCCGAAGTATACTGCAAAAAAGCGATTTCATGAGCTTTCGGCTCGCCGACGGAAAAAACAGCTTCCGCTTCCCAATATAACGGCAAAGCGGCAAGCGCCGGCGACTTTTTGAAAATATCTTTCAGGGAAGCAACCGTCGCCGGAGCGCTGATCACGCATTGCGCCCGCGAATTAATTGCGATATTTTCCCACTTAGAGAGCGAATCATTCCGACCCGGCAGATTGAGAGGAACCGGAATAGCGCCGCTAAGGTTACAAGCAAGCAAAGCCACAATCACATCAATTCCCTGATAAAACAACAGCAGGCAACGCCGACCCGCCGTAATATTCAGCGTAACCAGTTGACGGGCAAACGCCGTCACTTTTGCGCATAAATCCGCATAACTGATTTCGGACAAATGCAAAGCGGCGTCAAGCATTCCGAAGGCGATTTTATCCGGCGTATGTTGCGCCCTGTATTGCAATATCCGGACGATGGAGTCACTACTTTCGGGCATCTCGTTCATGGCGTTCTCCTTTGCAAAAATTAATTATAAACTAAGCATTTGCTCACAGGTAAGACCAAGTTGCGCAAGGGTTTCGTCAATCTCGGCGTCGCTAAACTCAATTTCAGCCATTACTTTCTCAACTTGTTCCCGGGTCAGGACACCCCTGCGGATCTGCGCCGCAAACTCCTTTTGGAGATAATCCGGGATATTTTTACGTTGGCATAGACGCATAAGGGCGCAGACCAACCGGCATCCGGATACCAAATAATTTTTGGCAAATCTTTGGATCGGTTTCCAATCAAACTCCCTCCGGATCGTCTCCAGCATTACCGCGGGTTCATAGGGAAAATGCTGATAATAATAGAGGATTTGAGTTTCGGGCAGCTCAAAACAGACGGCTAATTCCGGGCCATTCTTTTGCAACGTATACCGATAGGCGTCTTGCATTTTTTCATTAAGTACTCTTTTAATCATTTGCTGATACTGAATCCGGCCCGAATCCGCTTCCACCAGATCGGCTTCACCGAGTTCCAAGACTTGGTCCGGATTATAGCCG
>JASFQO010000046.1:0-9344 GCA_050115405.1 Bacillota bacterium | reverse complement strand
GTTCTCCCGGCAGCGGTCGACAAGGGGCGGGCGCCGGGGGACGCGGCATTGGACATGGGGCTAATGGCGGCGGCAAGGCTACCGGCGGTTCCGGATACTCGGCCGGCAATTCCGGTGGTTGCGGCATGATTGCCGGGGCCGGAATGCAAATAACCTGGCCGGGGAAGATCCGGTCCGGGTCGGAAATCTGCGGATTGGCGGCAATCAAGTCGGATAACATTACCCCATATTGTCTGGCAATATTAAACAGCGTATCTCCGGCTTTAACGGTATAGGTGACGCCGTCCCCACAAGGCGGCGGGGCGCCCGCGCCAGGGATACAAATTTCCTGCCCGGGATAAATCCAGTTCGGGTCGGAAATTTGCGGATTAGCCTGTATCAGGGTGTCTAAATCAACTCCAAAACGCTGCGCAATCTTAAACATGGTATCACCGCACACCACCCGATAGATTTGGCCACCGGGACATTCGGCAACGGGCGGGATTACCGGGGCCGGGGCCGGGCCCGGCATGGTGGTCCGGGGCGACGGGCAGGGGGCCGGCGGGACCGTCCCCAGGCCCGGGATCACCAATTGTTGGCCGGGATAAATCACATTAGGGTCGACAATTTGCGGGTTTGCGCTATGCAAACTGGCCACACTGATATTAAAGCGTTTTGCGATTAGATACAAGGTATCGCCCGGTTTAATCGTATATAACTGGCTGCTGGGACAAGGCGCCGCCTCGTTAACAGCAGCGGACTTTTCCTTTTTTTCATCGGACATTCTCCTACTAACCTCCTTATGACCGGTATTAATTACTATACTAATGTAACATATTCCCAAGGCTGCTTATCTGTCACAAGATTTCGGCATTAAATCGAAAAAGCGCCTTAAGCCGGGAAGAGAATTTTTGGAGAAATGACCGCTTCTTAAATTAAACCAAAAAGAGCGGCTCAACAACAACTCCGCTCTTTTTGGCTTCATAATTTTATTTCTTAATCCTGCAACCGTTTTTCCAACGCCTCAAGCTGCGCCGCCAATTCTTTAGGCAACCTGTCGCCGAACCTGGCGTAAAGTTCACGGATCGAGGCTACTTCTTTCAGCCATTCGGCCTTATCAACCTTGAGCAACTCCGCCATATCGGCCTCGCTGACCTTCAGCCCCCGGCAGTCAATCGCATCAAAGGTCGGCATATAGCCAATCGGCGTTTTTTGCGCTTTACCGTCACCGGAAACCCGTTCAAATACCCATTTGAGCACCCGGCCGTTTTCGCCGTAGCCCGGCCAGAGCCACTTGCCGTCTTTAGTCTTGCGGAACCAGTTCACATAGAAAATTTGCGGCAGTTTATCGGCTGTGGTAGCCTTACCGATATCCAGCCAATGTTGGAAATAGTCCCCCATATTATAGCCGCAGAACGGCAACATGGCAAACGGGTCGCGCCGGACTTTACCAATATTGGCGGAAATGGTCGCGGCGGTGATCTCCGAACCGACGATCGACCCCAGAAAGACGCCATGCGCCCAGTCAAAACTCTGATGGATCAGCGGAACGGTACTCGGTCGCCGTCCTCCGAACAAAAACGCGGAAATCGGCACGCCTTTGGGATCTTCCCATTCCGGGGCAATCGCCGGGCACTGGCCGGCCGGAGCGGTGAACCGGGCATTAGGATTGGCCGCCGGGGTTTGGGAGCCGGGCGCCCAATCGTTACCTTTCCAGTCTATCAAGTGGCCGGGGGCGTCATAGCCAATTCCTTCCCACCAGACATTACCGTCATCGGTCAAGGCCACGTTGGTATAAATCGTATTTTTAGTAATTGAAGCCATGGCATTCGGATTGGAGTCTTCGGAAGTCCCCGGCGCCACGCCGAAGAAACCGGCTTCCGGATTAATGGCGTATAGCCGTCCGTCCGCGCCAAACTTCATCCAGGCGATATCGTCGCCGATGGTCTCCACTTTCCAACCGGGAATCGTCGGGATCAACATCGCCAGGTTGGTCTTACCGCACGCGCTGGGGAAAGCGGCGGCCACATATTTTTTTACCCCTTGCGGATTGGTAATGCCGAGAATTAACATGTGCTCCGCCATCCAGCCTTCCTCGCGGGCCATCGCGGACGCAATCCGCAAAGCAAGACATTTCTTGCCCAGCAAGGCGTTTCCGCCGTAACCGGAACCATAGGACCAAATGGTCCTTTCCTCGGGAAAATGACTGATATACTTGTGTTCCATCGGCGCGCAAGGCCAGGCTACATCTTTCTGACCTTCCGCCAACGGCGCGCCTACCGAGTGCAGACAAGGAATAAATTCACCGTCTTCGCCTAAAGCGTCAATTACTTTTTGGCCCATCCGGGTCATAATTCGCATGTTGGTAACAACATAAATACTATCGGTTAATTCCACGCCGATTTTGGAAATCGGCGAACCAATCGGACCCATCGAAAAGGGAATCACATACATGGTACGCCCTTTCATACAACCCCGATATAATTCGGTCATGGTTTTCTTCAATTCCACCGGATCAATCCAATTGTTGGTCGGACCGGCGTCTTCCTTTTTGCGTGAGGATATGTAAGTCCGGTTTTCCACCCGGGCGACATCTGACGGATGACTGCGGAACAAGAAACTATTGGGCAGTTTTTCCGGATTTAACGGTGTGGCTGATCCGGAAGCCACCGCTTCTTGGAACAGCCGGTCATTCTCAGCTTCAGACCCGTCGCACCAGTGTATTTGATCCGGTTGACAAAGTTCGGCCATTTCCTTCACCCAATGTTGCAAATTTTTGTTCATGTTTTTCTCCTCTCAATGACAGTTTTTATAAATTAAAAATTAACAGTTCGCAATACCGTTTAAAAAAACTAATTGTATTTAATTTTATTATAAGGTCCCGGTAATGTCAACCTTTACAACGAATGTATACAGTACGCAAATTTCCGGCCGAAATCGGCCTTATCCGGTAATTGTAATTATAAATTATGTCCGTTGGCAAAACCACCCGTAAGCGCAATGCGCGCAAGACTGCCGCTTGGGAAAATCAGCCGATGGCCGCTGTTCACAGAGCAACCGGCCCAGGGTTTGGACCTCTTTCACAGTCGCCTCCAATGCCGGGTCGGCAATCGGCACGGAGACGGCGCTATCCGGATAGAGAAAATACAGCATCGCCCGGTCCGGCTTACGGCCCCAAATCGCTTTAATCGCCAAGGTATATAACTGCAGTTGCCAAAAGTATTGCGGCGCAATCGCCGCCACTTTGTCCCGACCGGCGCGATGCGTCTTATAATCGACTAACACCAGTTCTCCCCGGTTGTGCTGCAACAGCCGGTCAAACCGGCCTTCCACCCGCAGGTTCCCGTCCAGTTTCACCTGAAATGGCACTTCATCCCAGACTTGACTGTTTTCCCGACCAAACTCACTCTCCCGAAAATTGCGCCACATCAATTTCACATCTTGTTGCAATTGGGCTGCAGCCGTACCGGTCAAATCGCCAAAAGTCTGCCGCCACAACTGCTCGGGCCAGACGTCCAATGACTGCAGTCGGACCGCCTGATGGAGAAAGACCCCGATTTTCGCCCCCAGGGCGTCGCCCGGCCGGTCATGATCCCCGCGCTGTTCCGATCCGGCCACTTCCGGCAGATTCAAGTAATATTGCAGGTAAAACCGGCGCGGGCATTCCTTATAGGTTAAGATCTCGGTTACTTTCAACTTCGGCGTCCCGCAAACCGGACCGGCGACCGCCGCCACTTCGGCCCGGGCTTCCGGCAAGGGCGTACCCAAATGCGCCGCATATATATCCAGTAAAGTTTGGCCGCGGGGCGGCGGAGTCTCCTCAGGCAGGTCCCGGATGATCCGGATAGGGACACCGTCAAAATCAAGTTCAGTAACCTCATTGTCAAGCGGGGGCAACAATAAACCCAGCCATTGCATCCAGTTGGAGGCTGTCGCCAACGTCTTGTCCTGCGCCGCTTCAGGGCCGGAACCGACTAAAATCAGGCGCTGCTTGGCCCGGGTCAACGCTACATACAGGACCCGTTTTAACTCGGCGGTCTCTTCCCGCCGGTCCAATTCTTTAATCCGGCGCCACAGGGAAGTCTCCCCGGCGTCGGCGTTTTCCACCGGAATCTTAAAACCAATCCCGACCTCTTTGTGAAAACTAAACTGCTCCCGGCTATTAATTGCAAAACGGTGGTCCAGGTCAGGCAAGATCACTACCGGAAACTCCAACCCTTTGGAACGGTGAATGGTCATCAGCCGGACAACATTACCGGATTCGGCTTGGGTCTGCGCCGCGCTCTCCTTGACCGCAATCGTCTCCAAGTCTTGAATATAAGCCAAAAAATCCGCTAATTGATAATAACCTTTGGCGGCAAACTGATCGGCCTTCACCAGCAGTTTCTCCAAGTTGGCCACCCTCTGCCCGGCCTGTGGCAACGTCCAGATTAATTCCCGATAGTCCAACCGTTCCAGCGCATAACGGATAATACCGGGAATATCCGAGAGTTCCCGGTTTTCCTGTAAAAAGGTAATAACCTCCCGAAAGCGGAGTAACCTTTCTTGGACGGCCGGCTCCAGCTCTCCGGAAAACGTTTCCGAATCATAAAATCGGTCGAGTAACGGTTGTCCCTGCCCAATAAGGAGTAATTGCTCTTCGGTCAGGCCGACATAAGGCGACATTAACAGGCCACAAAGCGCTACCGCATCATAACGTTGCTGCACCAGGCGGAGTAAGTTCAACTGGTCGACAATCTCAGCTTGTTGATAAAAAGAGCTGCCGCCCGCCATATAACAAGGAATCCCCAATTCCTGCAAGGCCCGTTGAAAATCGGGCATCGCCTTGCCGGCCCGAAAAAGCAGGACAATATCTTGATAATTGATCGAACATTCCGTGGTCTTACTCTCCCGCACCAGTCCGGCAATCCGGCGGGCGACCAACCGGGCTTGTCCCTGCAAATCGGGCTTGCCACAACAGACCAGTTCCAATTGGGCCCCGATATCCGGTTGCGAACTTTCCAAAGGCTCGTAATCAAAGTCTTCCCCGGCAAACAGGCGCTGGGAAAGTTGGTTGACAAAACGGATTATCAACCTACTGGAGCGGTAATTACGGGTTAACGGGACTACCCGGCCGCGACCGGCCCGCATTTGGCGGTCCAAACCGAGAATCACGCCGGCTTCGGCGCCCCGAAAACGATAGATCGATTGTTTAATATCCCCGACCGCCATTAACCGGCCGCCGCTATATCCGTCTCCGGTCAACAATTTAATCAGTTCCAACTGCAGACTATTGGTATCCTGAAATTCATCCACCATGATATAGCGGATACCCCGACGGATCTCCTCCGTTAGCTGGGGATTATTCCGCAACAGTTGTCGGGCCAGTAATTGTTGGTCGGTAAAGTCGAGTACTCCCGCAGCCAATTTGACGGCCTTAAAATCGCGGTCAATGCGCTCCAACAGTTCCTGCAACAAAGTAATCCGCCGTAGCGCTTCCCGATCCAATAATTTAGCGGCCAGGTTTCCCACCAGACAATGGACCTCCGTCACCCGTTCTTTGAGACAGTTCGGTAAATTTTTGGGGAGGGCTTTTTTAACTTCGGCCAACACCGGTAGCACCCGGTCCAATTCCGCCGCTTGTAACAGGGTTTGCCGGTATTGCGGCCATTCGCGGCGGAAAGCGCCGATTAAGGCGCGGGCGCGGTCGGTTAATCTCTGAGCGGGCGCAAAGAGCAGCAGTTCCTCGATTTCGGCGTCTAAGTCACTCACCGCCACCGAGTTTCCCGCCAACCCGGCCTGTAAATTCGTAACACTCAACCGGGCCGCTTCCCAAAACTCCATCCCGCTTTCCCGGACTTTGCGGTAAAGCGCGGCGAGACTTCCCGCAAATGCTTGCCAGTCCGTCTCAAAGATTATCCGGTTGAGCAGTTTACGGTCCAACCCGTCATCTTGAAGGGCTTTGGTCACAGCGGCGTCAATGGCCTGCGCCAGCAGCAGGCTTTCCTCCCCCTCGTCCAGGACGTCGGTAGCGGGAGGAATCCCGGCCTCCACCGGATGCTCCCGGATTAAACCGAGACAAAGACTGTGAAAAGTGGTGATCCGCGCATTTTCGATTTTGGCCGATTGGTTTCGCCAGAAGAGGACTTCCTCCGGATCAACCGCTTGTGCGCATTTTTCACGGATCGCCTTTTGAATTCTGACGTTCATCTCCGCCGCCGCCTTTTTGGTAAAAGTAATCGCCACGATCTCATTGACTTCGGCCCGGCGTTGCTCCAAAAGCTTCAGATATTTCTTGGAGAGGACGGTAGTTTTCCCGGTGCCCGCCCCGGCGGCTACCAACAAATCGACGTCAAACTCCTCAATCGCCATTACCTGCTGTTCATTCGGCTGATAAGCCATTAGCCCGCCCCCCCTTTTCGTTCGCCACTACGGCACGCCGTCCGGTACGCGCAATAGTCCGGACATTCCTTGTCCGACAGAGGAAAAAAACCCGCCCGAATCGCCGCAACCGTGGTCCCCACTTCCAACTCCATCCGCTCCAGCCACTCGTCCCATTCCGCTTCACCGAGCAGTCCCTTGTTCCGGCCTGTCAGCCCGGTTTTGGCCCGCCGCCAGACCCCGCCGCCGGTCCGGGAGGGCTCCTTCAAGCTGAGATAACAGCCGCCCACCGTGGCGTCGGGTTCGCCCAGCAACTGCTCCAGCGCCCTTAAATAGACCGGAATTTGCAGGCTTTGCAAGTCGAGCGCGCTGCCGGCGGTAAACTTTCGTCCCAATTTATAATCATAAATGACCAAATGGCCGTCGGCTTCACGGTCAACCCGGTCGATCCGTCCGTTTAAACGGACCGTACCGGCTGCGTCGGTCTCCAGCCGAAATGGTTGCCCGGCCGAGGCCGGGTCGGCCGACTTCGTCGACTGCCCGAAACTATACTCCAAAAGGTACGGCGTATAGCGATAGCCGGTCCGCGCCGCCCAATGCAACTCCGCCGTCAGCCAGCGCTGTAAAACCCGTCGGACCTGCTGTTCCTGGATTGCCAAAACCACTGTGACAAAATCATTGGCCGCCGCTTGGCGCCATGCCGTGAAAACCAGTTGCAAAGATTGTTCCAGCACGGCTTCATATTCGGACTGACGCTCCGCCTGCCACACCTGACCGCGGTAGCGTTCGCCAAACTCCCGCAAAATCTGATGGTAGAGTGTGCCGAGATCGATCACTTGCGGTAATAATCCCGGCTCGGTGAGCGGCTCGATCCTCAGCAGCCGTTTTAAGAAGAAACTGTAAGGACATTTACGGTACTCGTCCAATGCCGTAACCGCAAAAGAATGTTCCGGTCCAAACTCCGTCAAAAACGCGGTGATTGGCGTCCGGGTTGACAACGGCCGGTCCGAAGTTAACTTCGGCCGGTAATGCCACCGGGCCACTTTCAAGGCCAATTTCCGATAATAGGGAGTTTGAAACAGATAATCGCAGATCTGCCGTTCCGACGCGGGCAAGGTTTGCTGATCCTGCATAAGATAACCGGCCCAACGCCGCCTTTCTTCCCCGGGGGCGAAACACTGACGGAAATCCGGCTGGACCTGTGGCTCCAGCGGATAATAGCGGCTGTGCGCCACCAGATCCGGAAGCAATTGGATTATGGCCGTTAAAAAGGGGGAATAGTTTAAGGGTTGACCGGCTTCGTCCTGCTCCCGGGCGACCAGATATAACCGTTCACCCACAGTTTGCAATGCCCAGTAGAAGGCCAGTCGTTCCTGCTCTTGATATTGCTCTCCGGTTTCCAACTCCACGCCCAGGGTTTTCAGTTCAAAGCGGCTGGCCGGACTCAACTTCCAATCGTTAATATAATTGCGGGGGAACACTCCCTGTTCCAAGCCGGTAATAAAGACCACTTTAGCCCGTAAGCCGCGCGCTTCGCGGGGTGGCAGGATCCGGATCCGGTCCTGGAACCGTTCGGCCGGCGTGACTTCCCCGCGTAACAAATAATCGTCAAAAAACCGGCGAAACGCTTCAAGCGTGGTTTCCGTCGTCAGATCCGGCAATAATTCCTGATTATGCAGCATTTCTTCACAAGCTTGCTGTAATTGGCGGGCGGCCTGATAATTTAATAGTTGGATTGGTAACAAAACCGGGTCGTCGGTCAACCGCGCCAATGTCGCGGCGGCGGCGGACGCAAACCAATCGTAGACCAATTGCAGATACTGGGCGCCCGAAGCATTTTCCGGCCAAGACCCTAAAAATTCCAAACAACGTTGTAACGGTTCGGGGGAAATCCCCTGCTCAGCCAGACGGTGGTAACACTTTGGGTCGCTCGGCAATTGCAACCAGCGCTCCTTGCCGGACAAAGCGCCATATTGCTCCGCCAACTCTAAGACGAGCTTGTCCCGGCTTTGCCGGTCGCTTCCCGTTGCAAATAACCGGAGTAACCCGGAGAGTTCCGCCCATTGCCAACCACCGGCCACAGTCTTTAGGGCCCGGCGGAGTCGCGCCACCGCCGAAAATTCCCGGACCTCCCGCGGCGCTTGCGCTAAGGGTAGTTGATACTCGGTGAAAATAGGCCGGGCAGTCTGCAAAAATTCCTGGGGTTGCGGACTAAGAATCAAAAAATCGGTCAATTGATACCCGGAGTCTGAGCGGAGCAGGGCGGCGATCTCGCGGGCCAGTGCCAACGCCTGACGCGCCCGGCCATCCGCCCGCACGAGTTGCACGGAAAGGTCGTTTCCCGCCCGGCTAAGCGACGGAGTTTCATTTTGCCAGATAGACCGTTGCAATTGCTCAAGTACAGTCCGTTTGCAAATTTCCGGCCGGGTCGTCTCCGGCTTTTTGAAGCTGAAATGTTGCCGGACCAATTCTTGCAAGTCCGGCACATTAGTCGGATCAAGCAAAACCTCAAAATCAAACCAGAGCGCCAGCACAGTGACAAAGTCGGCCTGCTGCGGGGTTAAATCGGTAAAACCGTAAAGCAACACGCGCGGGCGGTCCGCTGCCGGTCCCGTCTGTGCCCGGAGCTGCCGCAATTGCTCCAGCAGACCGTCCTCTTCAATAAAACCGTGCGCCGTCAACAGATGCTGGTAAGTAAAGTAAAGCAGCGCCAACTGCTGTTCTTTGGGGCCTTGATCGCTCGCCCATTTCACCAACAGGTCCGGGGTCAATCCGGCCCGTTTCCATTCGGCGATCCCGTCCAGCAAGGCCTGACGGTAAGCGGCGGTTAACGGGATCCGGTTTAAATAGGATAAACGGTCGCTTTGGTTTAAAACCCCCCAAGCAGCCGTTATTAACAGTTCCTGCTGTAACTGTGAAGGTTTACGCCGTTTCAGGCCCAAACCCTCAGTCGCTTCGCTGATAAAACCTGCAAATAAGTGAAACCGGATCCCTCCGATCCCCCG
>JASFQO010000045.1:0-9426 GCA_050115405.1 Bacillota bacterium | reverse complement strand
CGGCATGTTGGTTAACGCCTTGTATAATGTGGTGGACCGGATTTTTGTGGGGCAAGGGGTCGGCAAGGAAGCTATTGCCGGAATTACCATTGGTTTCCCTCTAATGATTGTGATGATGGCCTTCGGGATGCTGGTTGGGATCGGCGCTTCGTCATTGGTCTCCATTCGGCTGGGGGAGCATAAAAAGGCGGAAGCGGAACGGATTGTCGGCAACGGACTGACTTTGATAACGGTGATTTCCATCGCGTTAACCGTTTTGGGGTTGATCTTTATCGACCCTTTACTGGTGGCGTTTGGCGCCAGTTCGCTGGTATTGCCATATGCGAAAACTTATTTTGCGATTATCTTATATGGCGGGGTTCTTCAGGGCATCGGCTTCGGGATCAACGAATGCATCCGCGCCGAGGGCAACCCCAAGATTGCCATGATGACCATGTTGATTGGCGCAATTATTAATACCATTTTGGACCCGATTATGATTTATGGCTTTAAGATGGGGATTGCCGGGGCGGCCTGGGCGACCATTTTTTCCCAGGGAGTTTCCACGGTCTGGGTGTTGTATTACTATTTAAGCGATCAAAGTAGTCTGCGCATCCATTGGGCCCATTTAAAGCTGCGAGCGAAAACGGTCTGGAAAATTTTTGCGATTGGGTCCGCTCCGTTCGCGATGCAACTGGCGGCGGGCGGGATTACTTTAGTCCTGAATCAGGCGCTGGTCCGCTATGGCGGGGATGTGGCGATTGCGGCGATGGGAATTGTTTATAGTATTCTGATGTTAATTTTAATGCCGATCTTCGGGATTAACCAGGGGGCGCAGCCGATTATCGGCTATAACTACGGCGCCCGGCAATTCGACCGGGTTAAAAAAGCTTTAAAATCGGCGATTATCGCCGCGACACTGGTAACGGTATGCGGGTTTGCCATGGTCCAATTGTTCCCGCGGCTGATTATTCAGATGTTTAACCGGGAACCGGACTTAGTGGAGTTGGGCGCGAAAGCCTTACGGACGTTTTTAATCTTTTTGCCCATTATCGGGTTTCAGGTTGTCGGGGCCAATTATTTTCAGGCCATCGGTAAACCGCAACAGGCGATGACCTTGAGTTTATCCCGTCAAGTGCTCTTTTTCTTACCGGCCTTATTGCTTTTGCCCAAATTTTTTGGACTGTATGGTGTTTTTTGGGCCGGACCGACCTCCGATCTGCTTTCCTCGGTGGTTACCGGTGTGTGGCTTTTTTACGAGGTCAAACATTTGGACCGGCGGCATCAAGAGGCGTCGCAAATAGAGTCCGGATTGGAGAAAGAATGGGACGGCCGGGCGGGTAGAAAAAGCCCTGATTAAATATAACCCACTTTAGACGGCGAACGGGCTTTTTGATATTTTATCATCCCTTCTCATTTGCTATCTTTAAAAAAATTACTTTTGGCAAACCGATTTTCGCCCTTGTTCACAATAGAGATATTCGGGGTCGCTCTTGCGAAAGTTTGGTTACTGTCGCGATTTGAACTATCGCTGTTATTGGTATTAGTCTCGAAATCAGTATGATGAGGGGCATTGGAATCGGCTCTCCTATATCCGAATATTTTATGACCAAATTTTAAATAACCGTTGACATTGGCTCTCTGAGGCTCTTCAACCAAATTAGCCGTTTCTAATTTCGGTAATAAGTAATCGGTCAACATCATACTGCCTCCGCCGGTAAACAGGAGTATATCCATTTCCCGGATATCCCAGATCGAGTTCATTTCGGTAAGAATTTTCTCCGCAATTTGTTCAAAGATATTATTTCTGAATTCTTCTAGTGAATGGACCTTTCCAGCCACCTTGATTTGACCTTTTTGAACAATCTCCTCCAATTCGTAATTTTCTTTATGAATTCGGAATTGATTGCGTAAATATTCGGCGATTAAACCATACGTATTGGCCATTCCGGTTGGCGTGGAATAACTTAGCTTGTCAATATATTCCAGCCTATCGACCACTGTAAAATCAGTCGTTCGAAATCCTACGTCAATAATCCCCGCCTTGGAACTTGAAAGTTCATTGTCAACAATATTTCCCTCAGCGTCTAACAATTTATCAAAAAGGGTACCCATCGGTTGGGGAATAATTTTAACATTATTGACGACAAACATCTTCTCACAGTTTTTACCGTCGATATTGACGGTGATCTGATGCGCGCCTTTCACCAAATTCGCCAAAATGTCCTTATTAATCAAAAAATAGCTGGGAGGTAACCCGGTGACAACGTTAAATTCTTCATTCTCATCACTTACGTATAAGGCTAAAGCCGTCAACAATAAAACCTGGGTATTCTTTTCTTGGGCGTGATTTTCGCCTAACGAGCGACTGACAATTGCGCCTTGACGGATTGCCAGTTCCCCGACGAAGTATTTTTTTCCGTCAATAGTCACCATTAAATTTTGAATTGGATCAATAAAAGTCGTTAATTCCGAACGGTAAGTCAGCTCCGAGCCCGCTCCCACCACACTAGGGAAGATAAAAGCTTGGTTTCCGTCAGTCGTTTTCACAAAACCAAAACCCAGGTCAATTCCAATATTCCGTAATCCCATGTGAACCTCCTTGAATCCCAATTGTTTTTGGGGCGCATTCCTAAAGCATACAAAAATAAATATAAATATCCTTTTACAATTTATATCGGCATCAATCCAAAATTTAATTAGGTTTTATAAAATTTTTTTCTTTTTTTATTTCTCAATGAAAGGGAACAGCTACATAGTAATATTTTTACGGATATTTTTGGGCATACTTTAACTAAAATGAGATTTAAAGGAGGATTGAATATGCCCGGAAAAATGTTAAGTATTTTTAAACAAAAATAAATTTTTGCTTTGCTAATATGATGAATACTTACACATGTTAAGCAAAGGACATGATATAATTCATTTGAGATAGAGAAAAGCGGAGAGGGTGGTTTTATTTTGAAAGGAAAATGTTAAGGATAACCCATCATTTAGGGCGGTGTTTTTGTCGGGGACATATCAATACCTTTTAAAATAATGTTGGAGGCGTAGATATGTATCAGATTGACGAGACTGATATCAAGATATTGGAACTGCTAAAACAAAACGGAAGATGCTCTTATTCCGATATTGCCGTAAAAGTACACCTTTCACGGGTTGCGGTGCGGGAGCGCATTAAGATTATGGAGGAAAACAATGTCATTCTTGGCTATACTGTATTAATCAACAGCTACGCGTATAATAAATTTGCCTCCGTTTTTTTGGAGATTGAAGTGGCGCCGCAATTGATTGCGCGTGTTGCGCAACAGATTGCCGCCATTAAGGATGTTGCAATCGTTTCGCAACATACGGGTCTTTCCAGCCTCCATGTCCATGCCTATATTGATAAAATTGAGAATCTCTCGGATTATCTGACTGGTAATTTTTACTCGATCGAGGGAATCCGGAATATTCAATCCTATGTCCTGCTCAAAAGCTACAAAACAACAACGTATCTTACGCTGCCGCCACCATAATAAATAATAAAGGATTTTCAGCAGACCTTTAATTACAATGTTATCAAGACGACAAGGAGTGTTTCCTGTTAAAAAAAACCAATGAACACCACCTTTTGTTTTTTGCGCTCTTTTTTCCCAAGTTTAAATGATCCAAGTTACAGATAAAGAATATTGGGCGTTTATCATTTGGGTTTGATGCGATCATCATACGGCAACGGATTGTATCAAATTAAACAAATAAAATATGAAGGAGAGGGTATTAAATGGCGTCAACCACAGTAACCGAAACGAATGGGAACCTTAAGGACGGGGGGCCCGGAAACAAAGCCTTAAACACGCGAAGATTGGCTTGGTTTATTGTAATTGTCCTGGTCTATCTCGCGGGTAGCAGTATCGCGCCTCCTGCCGGACTGACGGCGTCCGGGTGGAAAGCGATCGTATTCATGGTATGTGCCACGTTGACCTGGCTTTCCGAGTTTATCCCCATCGGGATCTCGGCCTGTGCTTTGTTGTTTTTGCCGCAATTTTTACAAATTGATAAAACGGCAAGTATAATGACAAACTTTGCAACTCCCACCGTATTCTTTATCATGTCGGCTCTCATTATTGCAAAAGTCTTTATAGATTCGGGCCTCGGCTATCGGGTTTCTTTGTACATTACCGAGATATTCGGCAATAAAAGCAAAATGGTTCTTTTAGGATTTATGTGTTGTACCGCGCTTGTTTCAATGTTTTTAGCGGATATTCCGAGCGCGATCATCATTGGTGGCATTGCCTACTCAGTTTTGGAGAAAAACGGCTGCAAGCCGGGCGAGTCCTCTTTCGGAAAAGGGATGATGATTGGGATCCCGATTGCGGCGGCGGTCGGCGGTATTGGCACACCGGCCGGCAGCGGCGTCAATATTCTCGCGATTAATATGTTAAAGAGCGTTGCCAGTATTGAGATCGGCTTTCTTCAGTGGTCCATCATCGGCTTGCCGATGGCGATTGTCCTGACATTTTTTTCATGGCTGGTTGTCAGCACTATCTTCAAGCCTGAAATGGATGTTGTCGTCGGTATGGATGACATTGCCGCGCAAAAAAAGGCTCTTGGTTCAATGACAAAGGATGAGAAGAAATTTTCGGTTGTCTTCCTGATTACGCTAACCTTATGGTTCACCCAGTCGCTAACCGGCTTGGAAACCGCATTTACTTCACTGATGGCCTCGTCACTGTTCTTTATGCCGGGTATTAATTTGATGGATTGGAAACGCGCGCGGCAAGCGATTAGTTGGGAAACTCTGATGTTGGTAGGCTCCTGCAACGCGATTGCCATGATTCTCAGCACCCAGGGGAGCGCCGAGTGGTTAAGCGATACCTTCCTGGGCGGTTTTGCCTCTTCCGGACTTTTTACGCTGGTACTTATCGTCACCATCTTCGGGATCTTCATCCATTTGTTGGTCCCGCTTTCCGGCGCAGTGTTAGCCCTTTGTATTCCGATCATAACCGCCCTGGCGAAAACAGTCGGTATAAACCCTATTTTATTAGTGTTACCGCTTGCATATACGGCATCATGCGTCTTCTTAGTCCCGCTCGACCCCACGACAATGACAACTTATGGCTATGGCTACTGGAAGCTAAAAGAGATGCCGAAGCCCGGAATTATTATCGCGCTTGTCTGGATTCCGCTGCTGGTTTGTCTGATGATGGCCGGAATTTCGTTGGGCATTATTTAATATGAAAATCTTGTTTTAAAAAATTCATTAGATAAAGGAGTGACTGCAAAATATGTGGGAGTTTAAATTTTATTCCCGAGGAGGTCAAGGGGCTGTTACCGCTTCAAAAATACTGATCAACGCCGCAATCATCGAAAACCGGTTCGGCCAGGCAATTCCCTCCTATGGACAGGAACGAAAAGGCGCGCCGGTATACGCCTACGCTAGGATTGCCGCTGATCCTATTGAGGTAAAATCCTATGTTTACCGGCCAAACTGCGTGATGGTGTTCGATAGGAGTCTGCCATCACTCGGAATCGATATTTTTGAGGGCATTCGGGAGGGAAGCGTGTTGGTGGTCAACGCCAAGTCTACCGACGAAATGCGTCATCCAAACCTGCGATCGATTGTAGCGGTGGACGCGGATGCGGTAACTCGGGAAGTCATCGGCGACGTCCCACCGAATGTGGCGATGCTGGGCGCTTTAGCCAAAGGGACGGGCTGCGTGGATCTCAAAAGCCTTGAGAAAGCAATTTTGCTGAAAATACCGGGAAAGGCAGGGGAGTTAAATGCAAAAGCTTGTAGAAGAGCATATGAGCAGGCTAAAGTCGCTCAAAAAGCTTAAAGGCCCTTATTCCTATAAGATTTCCGACGTAAAAACCGGCGCTTGGCGCAGAGCAAGACCGATAATCAACAATGAGCGGTGCGTCAGATGTGGAATTTGCGCCGAGTATTGTCCTTGCGGCGTTATTGAAAAGGAAGATTACCAAATGGTCATTGATTATACTTATTGTAAAGGCTGCGGCATCTGTATGGAGGAATGTCCGAAAAAGGCCGTTTCTTTTCAGCCGGAAGCCGAGTTTGAAGGAGGCGGGGAAAAATAATGGGACAGATCAAGGCTCTGGACGGAAACGCCGCAATTGCGCATGGCGTCATGTGCTCAAAGGTGCAACTTGTTGCGGCGTATCCGATCACCCCGCAGACTCCGATTGTCGAAACGATCTCATCATTGATTGATAAGAAGCAATATGAAGCTACCTATATCAATGTCGAGTCCGAGCACAGCGCGTTAAGCGCCGTAGTCGGCGCTGCATCGACCGGGGTGCGCACTTTTACGGCAAGCGCGTCGCATGGTTTGGCGTTGATGCATGAACTGACCGGTGTCGCTTCCGCGTCGCGGTTACCGATTGTCATGGCGGTTGTCAGCCGCGCCATTCCCGGGCCGATGTGCTTGTGGTGCGACCATTCCGATATCATGACCCAGCGAGACCAAGGCTGGATTCAGCTTTTCGCCAAAAGTCCCCAGGAAGCGCTGGACTTTATCATGATCGCTTACCGGGTAAGCGAGGACGAACGGGTGCTGACTCCGACCATGCTTGAGATCGACGGATTTTTCCTGTCGCACCTTACGGAGCCGGTCGACGTACCGGCCATGTCGGAAGCGGAGCGGTTTATCACGACATTCAAGCCAAATAACTTTACCCTTGATCCGGAGATGCCCTACGCGATTGATAACCTGACTTCTCCAGGCATCTTTACTGAGATTAAATATGCGCAAAAGCAAGGGATGGATAACGCCGCCCCGGTTTTGGATGAAAACTTTAAGGAGTTTGCGGAGCTTTTCGGCAGGAGTTATGGACGCGTCGAAGGCTATTGTCTTGATGACGCCGAGACAGTACTTCTCTGTATGGGCTCAATGTCCGGCACCGCAAAGCATGTGGTGGGAAACCTTCGGAAAAACGGTAAAAAAGTCGGCCTTTTACGGATTGTGGCGTTTCGTCCGTTTCCGAAGCAAGAAGTTGCCGCGCTTCTTCGCGGCGTAAAAAACATTGCAGTGATCGACCGCGTTTCCGGCCTCGGTTCCTTTGGCCCGCTTTATGAAGAAGTGCTCGCCAGCCTTAAAATCAGCGGCGCAAACCAGAATACCTATAATTTTGTCGCCGGCCTCGGCGGTAGGGACATCTGGGAAAAGACAATCGAAGACGTATTTTTTAAAGTGGATGGACTGGTGAAGCAGAATACTCCGTGCGCGGATCCGATCTGGATCGATCTTCGGAAAGAGGGTGGGGACATTGAGTAAAATTGATCTTGTAAGTAAGGGGATGACGACCTGTGAGGGTTGTCCGATGGAATTGCTCGCCCGCAGCGCCCTGGAGGTATTGGGCCCCAAAACAGTGACCATGACTCCGCCGAGCTGCGCTGCGATTTTAACCGGCAGCGGGGATGAAACCGGCTGGGGCATACCTTCGGTGCAGACTGTTTTGATGTCGTTGCCGGCGTTTGCGTCGGGCGTTTCCGAAGCTCTGAAAATCCAGGGCAAAAGCGACGTTACCGTTTTAGGTTTTGCCGGTGACGGAGGCACATTTGACATCGGCCTGCAGGCGCTTTCCGGCGCGATTGAACGCGGCCATAAGGCGATTTACCTCTGTTACAACAATGAAGCCTATATGAATACCGGAAATCAGCGCAGCAGTGCGACCACGCTTGGCGCGGCCACTAAAACTACTCCAATGGGCAAAAAGGAAAGCAGTAAGAATATTGATTTCATGCTGCTGCATCAGAACTTAGCCTATCAGGCGACCGCCTCCGTCGGGAACATCCGCGATTTTAAGCGCAAGGTCGAAAAGGCGAAAAGCAAGGACGGGCCGTGTTTCCTCCATGTGCAGGCGCCATGCGCCACCGGTTGGAAATTTCCTTCAAGCAAAATGGTTACGGTCGCGAAGCTTGCCGTCAAATCCGGTCTATGGCTTTTGTGGGAGAAGGAAAATGGAAAAATTAAGATCAACCAGAAGCCAATCGACTTCGAGCTTGCCAGGGAATACCTGAAAATGCAAGGCCGATTTAGCCGAATCACTGATGAAACCATTGATCAAATTATTATTGAGGCAAAGCGGCGTTATCAGACACTACAAAAGTTGGAGGAAGTCCAATGTCTTTAGATATTTTTTATTACCCGGAGAGTATTGCTGTCATCGGCGCTTCGAATAACCCGAACAAAGCGGGTTATCAGGTTGCCAACAATATGCTACGGCTGGGTTTTATAGGAAAGGTTTATTTTGTAAACCCCAGGGAAGACCGGATTTTCGGGCGGCCTGCCTACAAGTCGCTCTTAGAGATTCCAGAGCCGGTTGAATTGATGGAGATCTCCATCCCGGCCAAAGGCGTTTTGGAGGTGTTCGAGCAGGCGGAGGCGCGGGGTGACGTGAAAGCGGCCATTATTATGGCGTCCGGTTTTTCTGAAACCGGCATTCCCGAGAACGTTGAGCTTGAGCGTAAAATGCTTCAAATTGCCCATCGGGCGAAGATTCGCGTGTTCGGACCGAATTGCGTCGGAGTAATGAACACGGAAAATCACCTTGATACCACTTTTGCCGCGGATGTAGACCAACGCCCGGGCGGGATGAGTTTCATCTCCCAGAGCGGTTCGGTCGGAGCTTCCTTGTTAAGCTTTGTCTGCGACCAACCCGTGCCGATGGGTTTTAGCAAATGGGGTCACGTCGGGAACATGAGCGATGTCACCACGGAGGAAATTTTGCGCTATTACCGTGACGATCCGAGTACCAAAGTGATCGCGATGTACATGGAGGGAATGACGGACGCCCGTGCCTTCTTTGATACCGCGAAGGAAGTGACCGCATCAAAACCGATGATTGTATTAAAAGTCGGGAGGAGCGATATTGGTTCCATAGCCGCGGCCTCCCACACGGGTTCGCTCGCCGGTTCCGACAAGATATTTGACGGCGCGTTTGAACAAACCGGTGTCATTCGCGCCGATACCATCGAAGAGTTGGTCGACACTTCAAAGGCGTTTTCCATGGCGGATCCGCCGCAAGGTAATCGGGTCGCCATCCTAACGGAGGCGGGCGGTCCGGGCGTGATCGCGATGGATGTGCTTGGCTCGTACAAGTGTGCTGAGATGGCAAAGTTCTCAAAGGAGACCGAGAGCCGTCTGCGCGAGATCCTGCCTCCTATGGCGCTGATCTCTCACCCGGACGGTTATGTCGATATGACGGCCGGCGCGAGTGGCGAGCAGCATGCAAATGCGCTGGAAGTAATTCTCAGGGATGATGGTGTCGACGCGGTGCTGCTTTTGAGTGTTCCGCCGACCTTCCTTGTGCCGAACGAAATCGCCCGCGTCGTCATTGCGAAAATGCCCGTCGCCAAGAAGCTTCAAAAGCCGGTGCTTGCTTGCTTCCTGGCGGGGAATTACGTAAAAGAAGCCTGCATAATGCTGGACAACGCAGGAATTCCCA
>JASFQO010000044.1:0-9429 GCA_050115405.1 Bacillota bacterium | reverse complement strand
GCCGTCAATTATCACATCCAGACTTTAGGGCTCGTCCCCCGGGGGATCTGGTTGCCGGAATGCGGTTATAATCCCGGAGTTGATGAACTTTTACGTCAGGAAGGCCTCCGTTTTTTCTTTACCGATGCCCATGGGGTGATGCATGCCTCGCCACGGCCGAAATACGGCATCTTCGCACCCATCTATTGCCCATCCGGGGTAGCCGCTTTCGGCCGGGATTTGGAATCATCCAAACAGGTCTGGAGCGCCAATGAAGGTTATCCGGGCGACCCGGACTACCGGGAATTTTACCGTGATATCGGATTTGATTTGGAATACGAATACCTCCGGCCTCATTTACCCGGCAGTGGGATCCGGATTCAAACCGGCCTGAAGTATTACCGGATTACCGGACATACGGCCGATAAACAACCTTACAACATCGGGGCGGGGCGGGAAAAGGCGGCCGTCCATGCGGGCAATTTTATGTTTAATCGCGAAAAACAGGTCGAATATTTAGCCTCAATCTTAGACCGCCCGCCGGTAATCGTATCGCCGTATGACGCGGAATTATTCGGTCACTGGTGGTTTGAGGGTCCTCAATGGTTAAATTTCCTGATCCGGAAGATCGCTTTCGACCAAAAGACCATTAAACTAATTTCACCCGGCGATTACTTGGAGAGCTTCCCCCGCAATCAGGTCTCGGTCCCTTCAATGTCCAGTTGGGGATATAAGGGTTATAATGAAGTTTGGCTGGAAGGCAGTAATGACTGGATTTATCCCCACCTGCACAAAGCGGCGGACCGGATGGTCGAATTAGCCTGCTGTTTTCCGGGAGCCGGCGGTGATTTACGCCGGGCCTTAAATCAAGCGGCTCGGGAAGTCCTGTTATTACAAAGCAGTGATTGGGCGTTTATTATGAAAACCGGGACTATGGTCGATTATGCGATCAAACGCACCAAAGTCCATATCAACCGGTTTAATAATCTTTATGATCAAATCAAATACAACCGCCTGGATCTCCAATATCTGCAACAATTGGAGGATAAAGACAACCTGTTTCCGGCCATCAATTATGAACTGTATCATCCGGGTTATAACCATCCGGACCAGCAGTTGGAGGTGGCGGCGACATATGTCTGAGATTGTTTTCCTTCTGGAAAGCAATCAATAAATACGAAATCCCAAAGGTCAATCCGGTAGCTAATGCAACCACTCCGGAATCATTAAAAACACAAACAGCCAGGCCGGCAATTAATATTGCCTGACCAATCCGACTGGTAGAAGCAGAAAACAACGCATTTGGGGTTAACAAGCGACTGACTGTCGTCATTCCCAAAGTCAGCCAGACGATCCGCGCCCACGGGCTAAACGCCATTAATTTCAAATTCATCTCCAGCTTCCGGAGAATAATCGTGATGATTTGTCCAAAGCGATTACTGAAAAGCAACCCAAAAAACCGTCCGACATGCGTTTGGGTCTGGGCCGCCCTTTGGGCGTCCCAATAACCGACAATCAGTATTAAAGCCAATCCTGTGGCAACAATTAACCATAATTTTTTGTTGCGCCAGTCCCATTGATACAGTCGGAATAAATAAAAGGAAAAGCCCACCAAGGCCGCCAAGGTTCCCCCGAAGTTGATCCCAAACCGTGGCCAACCCAAGATCACCACCCCAACTCCCAAAACCAACCAGGCCGGCCAACGTTGGTCGGTTTTACTGTAAATCAACTCCGTCAACACTAACCATAAAATCAGAAAAATGCCCATATATTCATTGCCGATCCCATAATAACGGGCGCCGGCCGCCGGACTGTAACCCAGTGCCGAATAACGGATTAAATGCCAACCGGTGGCCTGGTCAATCACTAAAATCGTCCAGGTCAATCCGGCTAAACCCAGAAACCGGGTCCGATATTCCGTTATCGCTCCAAACAAGAAAGTCAGCGCCCCGGTCAAAATTAAGAATATACTTACTTGCCAACTCTCTGGCGGAAAAAGCGGCATGATAATTAAAACCAACGGGATTACCGCCACTCCGGTTAAAATCCGTTCGCCCCAGCGGCTCCACTTCAAATAACCGCAACCAAAACCGATCAGCCAGCCGCCGGTGATTAGTCCCAAAAACCAATCCAGAATCTGCCGCTGCACTGCTAAAATCGCATTAATCCTTTGCATTGCGGTCGCTAAAACAACTTCATGCCTCCGGTTGCCGGCAACTTGCATCGGACGTCCTTCCAACTTCCGAACCAAAGGAATTTGCGCCAGAGTCATTAAGGTGGGTAAAAAATCAAGATTGGATACTATTCCCGGCCAACGGGTCGTCCCCGAACTTAAAACTCCCGCGCGATACTTGACGGACCGGATCACCAGCGGCGCCAAAAGCCGTTTCTGTTTATACGCCGTCAATGAATTTGACGGACTCACCACTACCAAGGAAAGCTTTTGGACCGGCCACTCGTTTAAAATTCGCATCAGCAATTGGTCCAAGCGGCGCAACGTCGCTTGTTTTGCCTGCTCATAGATTTTGTCCGGCATCAGGTCTTGATAATAATCCAGCCGGGCCAAATCATTAAAATCAAGCAAAACCAGCCGGCGGGGTTTAACTGCCGTTTTCAGCAGTTCAAATGCTTTAATCGGATCGATCCGTTTTAAAAAGGGAAAATGCGGATCAGTGACAGTTACCCGGAGGTCAACCCCACCGTGATCGACCACACCGTACCGGTCCATTAATAGTAATCCCCCCGGACGGGAACGTTCTTCAAAACGGTCGTTATTACTATACACCACCGTTTGCCATCCATTTTCCCGAAACAAAGTCCCTAACCGGCCCACCTTGATCAACCGCTTCACTTTAAGTACCAAATTACTGAGCCGGCCGATTTCCGGTACCAGCAATCCGTTTGATTTGGTCTTGGCCATCGGCGGGGCAGTCCACTCCCAAAACTCCCGGGCGGTAATCCCGCGAAACGGTTCAGCCGCCGCCATTAACCCGCCAAGTCGGTCCGGCGCCGCGGAACGGACGCCGGCGCCCAAGCTTAAATAACCGCTGTTGGTTTTGGTATAACCGGAGCCGCTGCGGATACTTAGCAAAGCCGCGGCGCTTTCCCGTATTAAACGTCGCATCCCCGGCAGCTTGCTTTGAAAAACATCAACACTATCCAATTTATCGACAACGACAATTAAGAGCGGCGCCACGGCAACCCGGTCGGCCGCAGGATAAGCTTGAGCCCGCCCGGAAACGACGCCTCCTAAAACAGTAAATAAACTAATTGCCAGCCATAGCTTTGGTTTCACGCTTGTTTTCATCTTCAATAGATTACTTCCTCCAGACAAAGACCCAGCGCCGGAGCTGTCGGTCCGGCCAAACTCCGGTCCGCCGCCTGTATGATTTGCTGGAATTGCGCCACCGAGATCCGGCCATTGCCGACTAAAATCAATGTCCCGACAATATTCCGCACCATATGATATAAAAAGCCGTCCGCGTTGATGGATAAGCATATTTCGCCATCCGACCGGTTAATTCGGCAAAAATTGACCGTCCGGATCGTACTTTTAACCGGGGAACCGGCGGCCTGGAAACTGCCAAAATCCTGGGCGCCAATCAATAAATTCGCAGCCTGTTGCATTATTTTCTCATCCAACACCCGCTGTTTATAAAAAAAGACATAACTCCGGTTAAACACCGGACGTAAGCTGCCGTCATGAATTCGGTAGAAATAAGTTTTGCTTTTGGCGTCCCAACGGGCGTGAAAATCCGTTTCCACCTCAAGCGCGTCACAAATCAACATGTCCGGCGGCAAATTGGCATTCAAAGCCCGCTGCCATTGGGCCACAGTAAGCTGGGACCCGGTACGGAAATTAACCACTTGCCCGCGGGCATGGACCCCGGCATCCGTCCGTCCGGCGCCGGTCACTCCAACCATCTCCCCGCTAATCTTCAAAATCGCTGTTTCCAAGGTGGCCTGAATCGTCGGCGCCGTCTGCCCAACCTGTTTTTGGTAACCGGCATAACGTGTGCCGTCATAGGCAAGCACTAATTTCAGATTTCGCTTGGATTCAACCATAAACTCTCACCACAAAGTACCCTATCCCCGCCAGGGAAACCAAGGTAATCACCCAGTCCGACGCTTTAAACCGCATAACCGTCATCGTGCTGCGAGGTTGTCCCGGACGGTAGCCACGCGCCTCCAAAGCAACGGCCACTGCCGACGCCTCACGTAGCGTCGCCAGAAAAACCGGGATCAAGGTAGACCGTAACCACAGACTACCCTGCCGCCATCCCTGACCGGGCCGGACTCCCCGTAACCGTTGCGCGATCATGATTTGCTCGGTCTCCCGCCCCAGTAGAGCAACAAACCGGACTACCAAACCTAAGAATAAACTGCAGTCACTTACCGGTAAACCTAACCGGACCAAAGGTCGCAGTAATTTTTCCCAGCCGGCCGCCAACTCAAGCGGTCGGGTCACCAAACAAAACCAGGCCGCAACTAACAGTCCAATGACCAATTTAATAGTAATGGCAATGGTTTGCGCTCCGGCTAGCGCTAAATTAAACTTCAAGCCCCAAAACCACCAATTGACAATCAAGGTCAAAAGCAGCAACCATTTAAATTGCCTCAACACCCTGAGCCCGGTCGCCAAGGGCAACCGGGAGGTAAAATATAAACCCAGAGTCACCCCGAACAACCACCAAAGCCTCGCTCCGGATAAAGTCCCTAAAGCGCTAAAAAACATTAACACCGCCATTAACTTACTCCGTGGGTCGGCCAGATGCCAAAATGAGGCGCCGGAATAATAATTTCCCAGGTAATTAAGTATAAGGGATCACCTCGGTCTCTGTCCCGGCTAAAAAACGACGCAAGGATTCCGGCAAATCAGGTAGTTTTAATAATTGGACCACTTCCGGGAGACCCACCCCGCATACTGTCAATTGATCCGTTTGCTTAAGCCAATCACGTTTGGCAAAGTCAGCTTGCAACTGCCCATCCTTTAGCAATAACACCCGATCGACCTCTTGATATAAAAAGTCCTGGTCATGACTGACTATCAGTACGGTCACCTGTTTGGCGCGCCATTGCGCTATCAGAGCGCGTAAGACTGCCAATCCTTGCGCGTCCATACCGACCGTCGGTTCATCCAACAATATGACATCCGGATCCATAATCAAAATACTGGCGATCGCTACCCGCCGCTGTTCGCCGCCGCTTAACCGAAACGGCGAGGAATTCCAAGCGCCGGTGTAACCGACTTGTTCCAAAACCTGCCGGACTGCCGGGTCGATTTCGGTTTTGGGCCTTTTTCGCAAGGTTAAAGCAAAAGCCACCTCTTCATAGACATTGTTTAAAAAAAATTGGCGTTCCGGTTCTTGCATAATCAACCCAATTCGGGCTTCTCCCGCCGGGACGGTAATTCGCGCCTGACCGTCCGTAGGAGTTAAAATTCCGGCAAGGCACAATAATAATGAACTCTTGCCGGCCCCGGACGGGCCAACCACTCCCACCAGCTCACCCGTTCCGATTTGCAGATTAATTCGCTCCAAGCCTTTAGCGGGCGGATAGGATGGATAGTAATAAGATAAGGATTTGATGCTAATGGTCATGAATTTGAACCTGCTTTGGCCCTAAAATCGCCTGTGACACCCGATTGGGAAATTGCCACTGTAAAAAGTGCAGCGGGGCCGGTTCCAGTCCGGCCCGGATTAAAAAGACCCGGTCATTCAGGCGCCTCAGCTCTAACGGTTGCAACTGCCGGTCGACCAGGCCGTAATAAGTTTGCAGATAACGGATATGACGTAAGTCGTGGTCGAGCCATAACACAGTAGTCTCCCGGGGAACATGATGTTTGAGACAATACAAGAAAACAGCTTGATGATAGCTGTCTAACATGGATAACGGTTCATCCAGGATCAACAATTCGGGTTCGGTAATCAAGACCGCCGCCAGCGCCAACCGGCGTAATTCGCCACCCGATAATTGCTCACATGCAAAATGACGTTTCTCAGTTAACCGAAATAACTCTAAAAACTCGACGACCTTACGTTGAATCCGCGCCGGACTTTCATTTAAGACCGTCAAGCCAAAAGCCAGATCCTCAGCGACCGTTGTCCCGACCAATTGCGTCCGGCAATTTTGTAAAACCAGGCCGACCCGTAAAGCAGTCCCGCTTCCCGAAGTCAATTCAATCGAACCGCATTGCGGCGTCAAAAGCCGCGCCGCCAACAAACCCAACGTACTTTTACCGCTGCCGTTCGCCCCCAGAACAATCGCACGTTCGCCGCGGGCCAAGCTAAAATTAACGCCCGAAAGGATGAGGGCCTGCCCCGGATATCCAAAGCCGACCCCTTGAAAATTCAAAATCCGCATTGTGATAATTAAACTAATTCTAAAATAACCATCGGCGCGGCATCGCCACGACGCGGTCCAACTTTAAGAATCCGGGTATAACCGCCATTACGATCGGCATAACGACCGGCAACTTCATTGAAGAGTATTTTTAAAACAGCCGGTTCGGTAATCACTTCCGCAGCCAAGCGCCGGGAATGCAAATCACCTTTTTTAGCCAAAGTAATCGTCTTTTCCGCCAGGGAACGCGCTTCCTTGGCTTTAATTTCGGTGGTTTCAATCTTGCCGTGAGCAATTAGCGCCGTTACCAAACTACGAAACAATGCTTTGCGATGAGCGGATTCCCGCCCTAATTTACGTTTCAGCATCAAACTTTCCTCCTTATCAAACGTCCTTAAAACTCTATTCGTCGGCCCGTCTCAAGCCAAGCCCCAAAGTCTGTAATTTTTGGTCGACTTCTTCCAATGATTTCCGTCCCAAATTGCGCACTTTCATCATGTCTTCTTCGGACTTGCGGGTCAGCTCTTCCACCGTATTAATCCCGGCGCGTTTGAGACAGTTATAAGAACGGACGGACAGATCCAGTTCCTCAATGGTCATCTCCAAAATCTTATCTTTCGATTCTTCTTCCTTCTCAACCATAATTTCAGTTTTCCCGACTGTTTGACTGAGATTGACAAATAACATCAGATGTTCGTTCATAATCTTCGCCGCCAGCGAAACCGCTTCCACCGGACTAATACTGCCATCGGTCCAAACCTCTAACACTAATTTATCATAGTCGGTAATTTGCCCTACCCGGGTAGGAGAAATCGTATAGTTGACTTTCAAAACAGGTGAGAACCGGGCGTCAACCGCAATCACCCCGATAATATTTTCCGAGCTTTTATTACGTTCGGAGGGAACATAACCCCGGCCCCGATCGATCGTGATCTCAGCCATCAAGGAACCACCTTCGGAAACAGTGGCGATATATAAATCCGGATTAAGGATTTCCACATCACTGCCGACCTGAATGTCGGAAGCCAGGACCCGTTTGGTACTGTGCAGATCTTTCAATTCCAAGTAAATTTTTTTGGGGCAATCTCCATGGGCTTTCACCAATAACTTTTTCAAGTTTAAAACTATATCGGTAGTATCCTCAACTACCCCCGGAATTGTAGAAAACTCGTGAAGTACTCCGTTAATTTTGACGGATGTCACTGCATAACCCGGAAGGGAAGAGAGAAGGATCCGACGAAGCGAGTTGCCCAGCGTTGTTCCATAACCCCTTTCCAAAGGTTCAATGACAAAAACACCATAACGGTCCTTGTCATCTGTTTCTTCCAGGGTAATTTTGGGCTTTTCGATTTCGATCAAACTTAAACCCTCCTTCTCGCATTTGCGAAACCAATTGTTACAAAATGTTAACGGGAATACAACTCCACAATCAAGTGCTCTTGGATTGGAGCATCAATTTGTTCCCTGGTCGGCAGAGCTTTAACCGTAGCCGTACTGGTCGTGGCATTATAGTCAAGCCATTCCGGAATAGTTTTGCTGGCGGCGTCTGCGAGATTTTGTTTCAGCTTGACCGAACTCAGGCTAGTCTCTTTCACAGTGATCACATCGCCAGTTTTTACTAAAAACGAAGGAATATTCACTTTTTTACCATTAACCACAAAATGACCATGACGTACCAATTGCCGGGCTTCCTTACGGGAAGCTCCTAAACCCAAACGGTAAATCACATTATCCAAACGACTTTCCAAAAGTTGCAACAGGTTTTCGCCGGTAATCCCCTTTTTACGATCGGCTTTCGTAAAATAACCGGAAAATTGCCGTTCCAAAACTCCGTAAAAACGACGCAATTTTTGTTTTTCCCGTAATTGAATCCCGTATTCGGAGACTTTTTTACGGGCTTGACCGTGTTGCCCGGGACCGTAAGAGCGTTTACTCAAACTGCATTTGCCGGAGTAACAACGTTCCCCTTTTAAATAAAGCTTCTCGCCTTCACGGCGGCACAATTTACAAACAGCTTCCGTATATCTTGCCATAGAACTTGAAGACACCTCCTAAATTATACTCGACGACGTTTTGGAGGACGACAACCATTATGTGGGATCGGGGTCACGTCCTTAATCATATTGACAAATAAGCCGGCTGCCTGTAAAGAGCGAATCGCCGCCTCCCGGCCGGCTCCGGGACCTTTGACAAACACTTCAATGTTTTTCATTCCATGATCCATGGCCCGTTTGGCAGCCTCCTCGGCAGCCAGGCCCGCCGCAAACGGAGTGCTTTTTCGCGAACCTTTAAAGCCCATATTGCCGGCGCTGGCCCAAGATAAAACATTGCCGGCAACGTCCGAAATCGTCACAATGGTATTATTAAAAGTCGAATGGATATGGGCAATTCCATTATCGATATTTTTGCGGTCTTTTTTACGAATCCGAACGCCTCTTTTACCACCAGTAGTTTTTGCCATTTTTGTAACAACCCTCCATTATTTCTTTCTTCTGGCGCCAACGGTCCTTTTCGGACCTTTCCGAGTCCGGGCATTGGTTTTGGTACGTTGACCCCGTACCGGCAAACCACGCCGATGGCGCAACCCACGATAGCTGCCGATTTCAATCAAGCGTTTGATATTCAGTGATTCTTCCCGCCGCAGATCCCCTTCAACCTTATAATCGCGGTCAATCACTTCACGTAATTTGGTAACTTCCTCCTCGGTTAAATCCCGTACCCGGGTATCCGGATTCACTCCGGTTTTTGCCAAAACCTCATTTGAAGTGGTCCGCCCTAAACCATAAATATATGTCAGAGCAATCTCTACCCGTTTTTCCCGCGGCAAATCCACACCAGCGATACGCGCCATAAAATTAACCTCCTACTCTTTAATCGCAACGTCAAATTAATTTGTCATTTAATAATACAATAAATCCGCCTCAAAATCAAATCTCAACCTTGTTTTTGCTTATGTTTCGGATTACTGCAAATTACCATTACCCGACCTTTTCTTTTAATGATTTTGCATTGCTCGCACATCGGTTTTACAGAAGGTCTGACTTTCATGATGAAATCCTCCTTTAAAAACTTGAAATTTATCCTTTAACTGATTGGGGAACCTTACTT
>JASFQO010000043.1:0-9454 GCA_050115405.1 Bacillota bacterium | reverse complement strand
TTAATCAATATAATTTGCGCCTTTTTCGGCGGAATAATGTCGGCAGGCATAGGCGGTTATCAGATGTTCGTATTTTGCGCCATGCTGTGTCTGATTACGGCACTTACAGGTTTACCTATCAGCAATGTGGCTTTTGGCCCTTTCTTTAATCCTTGTACTACAGTGGTTGCCTGTGCGGTGAGCGTAGCTTATGCAAACAAAAAGCAATACGGTAAAGTAGATCATATTGTAACCGAGCAACTCGTCAAAGTAGAACATATAGACGTGTTACTGATTGGTGGAGTGGCGGGATGCATTGGCTGGATAATTTATAGTCTGCTCGCTTCGGTAGCGTTCCCTGGCTGGGACTGCGTTGCCACAACAGTCGTGATAGTGCCTTTGGCATATAAAATTATCATTTCCGGCAGTCCTTGCGGCCCTGTAACAGAAGAAGTTATCAAGCTGGGTGGTAGGTTCAGCATCTTTAATGGTAAAGCGGCCATACCAGGTCTCAGGCGTGGCATAGATCGCATCATATGGCCCGGAGCCTATGGCGCTGCCCTGGCCTTGAGCATGGTCACTTTGGTGAATAATGGGGTCAATCCCGGATGCGCTTTCCTCCTGGGCTTTGGCGTCGGCGGAACCTTGCTTCTGTTCCCAACAGTGTTTATGACTCACTATATAGGTTGCACTGTATGTACTGCGATACTTTATGTGGCGGAAGCAAATGGAGGTATTAATTGGTATGCAACAGAAGCCGCCGTTTCAATTGCCGTACTATGGGGTGTCGCTATAGGCATACTTGCTATGTTTGCATTCAATTATATGTCCGACTTGTTCTGGATGCATGGTTTTTACGTACATATAGACGGCCCATCAATGGCGATTATGGTTTTGACAATTCCCGGTTCCATTGTAGCCAAGTTCATACCCCAGTTTTACAGTAGTATTACAGCTCCTTTTATTATAATTGTCCTGTGCATCATATGGGGTATGCTCATCGACAACAAATACAAAAGATATAAGGTCTTGGTGGCCGAAGCTCAGCCGATCTGAAGCAGAGCGCATTGTAAAGCTGTTTTTATCTTGTTTATCACTTTTTTCAAAAAGGCTGGTCTGCTTATGCAGACCAGCTTTTTCAAATACTTTCAAATACTGATTTAATTGACAAAACAAAAGAAAATGGTTAAAATAAAGCCAACAGTTTGTAAATGCCATTGGTATGGCAATTAACTCAATAATTATTGTAAGTATTCCACTTCAGTTGGAGGAGCCACAGATATGCATAATCAACAACTTTTGTCTAAGCAAGGAGAAATAACGATACAGCTTGCAAAGAAGTTTTTGAAAATGAAAAAGGGAGATCGGCTGCCTAGCAATCACGAACTGGGTAAGACTCTGAAAGCTGGAATAGGCACCATTCAATCAGCTCTTAAATTTTTTGAGGAGAATGGGGATGTTAAACTTATTTCCCGTGGGCATCAGGGTACTATCATTGATAGTATTAACTATGTTACTTTGTTCAAGTATAATGATGTTCCCTGGATATTGGGAGCCATGCCGCTTCCGTATTCCCGACTTTTGGAGGGGCTTGCAACCGGATTATACAACAATTTTGAAAGCCGGGGTCTGCTGCTTAAAATGTCATATATACGCGGCGGTCAGGTGAGGATTAACAGCCTTATTACCAGAAACATGGATTTTGTCATCTGCTCCAAAATGGCCGCCGACATCGCCATAAAGAAGTATCCGCAACTGAAAATAATTTACAGATTCGGCGACCATACCTATGTCGGGAAAAGTGGGATTATCTTCAGTGACAATAATCAAACCCAAATAGAGGATAACATGAAAATAGGCATAGACGAAGATTCCTTTGATCACGTCTATCTTAATAAGATTATTGGCAAGAGTCATAATGTTGAATTTATCAAACTGAAATATTCCGAAATATTTTCCAAGCTGAAGAAGAGGGAGATCGACGCTACGGTATGGTCATTCGAAGAAATAGAAGATACGAATTTTGAAAAGAATCTGGTCATACCGAATGATGAGAGTTTAGTCGGAGCGATGTCATCATGTCAAGAAGCCGTAATAGTTGTCACAAAGGATCATTTCACCAATCATTTGCTGTCTGCGACCATAGACTCGGAAAAGATAAAGCAAATACAGGGAAAAGTCTTCAAAAGAGAACTCATACCATCCTATTAACAAGACGTATGCGTAAAAGCCTCTTCTGAAGAAACAATTGGTTTCTTTAGCCCAACTTTCCTTTTTACCGTTTCGCTAATGATTTCTGCCCGGATTGCCCGCGATTCGCCTCGATCGGCTTGCTCTTTGGGTTTTAACCATTCCAGCTTACTTTCACGAAATTTTTGCATCACCCGTCGTAACGTTCGTTTGGAGATCTTTTCCGTCTTCAGGATATGCTCCCGTCAGACCCTTTTTTTCGCGGGTTCCATTAGAATTCGTAGACCGCGTCGTGTACGACCGTTTTCGGCCTAAAAGAAGGACGGTGGCCGTCCGGAAGCGGCGCCGGTGGTACGAGGAGGGAGCCGCCCCCAACCGCACAAGGAGTTGGTGCTTCCTGTCCCGGAGTTTTAATGGCCTTGATGAATCATCCGGCGCTGTTGCATCCGGGCCAACACCGATAGAGTGTAATTCATCGCAAAATAGATGCAAGCAATTAAGATGAAGATGGTAAAGACCTGATATTTGGAACCGTACTTTCCCATCAGGATCATTCCTTTCCCGGTCAGTTCCTCAATTCCCACCGCCCAGACGAAGGAGGTGTCTTTGACGACGGTGATAAACTGAGAGACCAAAGGGGGGATTATGTTGCGTAACGCCTGGGGAAGGATGATATAAAGCAGCGTTTTCAGATATGAAAATCCCTGGGACCGGGCGGCCTCCCATTGCCCTTTGCCGATGGAATTCAATCCGCCCCGGATAATCTCGGCGATCGCCGCCGTAGTAAAGATTGTCATGGCCACTATTCCCGAATGTACCGGTTTCAAGGGGGTTAAAAAACGGACCGCCAGAATAAACAGGAGGTTGGGAATATTCCGGACCACTTCGATATAGACCCCGGCCAGTTTGGCAAAGATCCGGTGCCGGGAAGAACGGGCTACGCCCAGAATCGTACCGCCCAAAGTGCTGAGGATGATGCTGGATGCCGCGATTTGGACAGTTATCCATAAGCCTTGGGCCATAAAGAGCAGATTTTCGCTCTGCAACAGTTGACTGATCATGACGCCACCTCCGCCCGGTGTTCCAGACGCCGCGCCAGGCGGGACAAGGGAAGGCACAAGGAGAGATAAAGCAGTCCGGTCACAACATACGCCGGTCCATAGTAAAGGTTATTGCTGGACCAGGAATCCGCCCGGTACATTAAATCCCCGCCGGCGACCATCGCCATCACAGAGGTGTTTTTGATCAAGAAGATCGCCTGGTTGGTCAGGGGCGGCAGGACTACCTTTTGGGCTTGCGGCAGGATGATATGCCGCATCGCCTGCCAATAGGTAAACCCTTGGGAAAAGGCGGCTTCTTTTTGACCTTTGGCAATGGACTGAATCCCGGCGCGAATCACTTCGGCGATATAAGCGCCGTGATAGGTCCCGACTCCCAATACGCCCACAAGGAATACGGGCAAGACGATTCCCAAATACGGCAAACCATTATATAGGAAGAAAATTTGAATCACCAGAGGAGTGTTTTGAATAAACTCCACATAAACCCTGGTCGCCGCCCTGGCGAACTTCCAATGGGAAGCTCCCAGCATCCCGAAGATGATCCCCAAAAAGAGCGCAAATAGTAAAGCCAGGACCGCAATCATCAAGGTGACCGCCAAACCCGCGGCGAAAACCGGCCATTCCCGAAATAAAGTGTGCCATTTAAACCACGCGAACGGACTGACCATTACTTGTTAAGTTTCCATTTCTTCAATAGTTTTTGAATCTGTCCCGATTGTTTCATCTCGTTGATGGTTTCGTTAATCAACGCGGCCAATCCCTCATTGCCCTTTTTCGAAGCGATCCCGTAATTTTGCGGGCTGAAACGGTCCGGCAACAACTTGGTGGTTTTATCAAGATAGCCGTAAAGAATGGCGGTGTCGACCGAGAAACAGTCCACCCGGCCGGAATCAAGCGCCGCTTTAATCTCAGGATACGTCGCAAACTCCGCAAAATTGACTTCGATCTTGAGCTTTTCGCACTCGGCGAGAATCGCGTTCTTGGTGGTGGCACTTTGGCCGACTCCGATTCTTTTACCGGCCAAGTCTTTCAGACTCTTGTATTTTCGCGCTTTCTTCACCAACAACCCGACACCGTCGGTAAAATAAGGGTCGGAAAAATTATAGCTCTTCTTCCGTTCGTCCGTGATGGTAAAGGTCGCGGCGATAATATCCACCTCGCCGGTGTCCAGCAACGGGCCGCGGGTTTTGGCCGTAACCGCCTGCAGAGCGACTTTGTTCTTGTTGCCCAGGATTTTTTTGGCGATTGCCTTGGCAATGTCAACTTCAAACCCGTCGATTCTGTTGTTTTTTGGGTTTTTATACCCGAATTTGGGAACATCGACTTTGACGCCAACTTTTAAAACTCTCCGGTTCTTAATGGCTTTAATGTCCGGGGTATCCCGGGTTGCGGCCTGACAGGCGAACAGCGCTGCAACGCCAAAGATTGACAACCAACATACCAAGAACCATTTTTTCATTTGATTTGCCTCCTCATGGTTTTAATGGATCATTCCATTTGCAACTCTAACGTTCATGTCACGCAACGGTGCAAAACGAATGAAAAGGAGTTTTACCCGTCCCTCGCCCCTTTTCACCCTATGTAAACTAACGCAAAATCCGGCCGAGGAATTGTTTGGTCCGTTCCTGAGAGGGATTTTGAAAGAAATGTTCCGGAGCGCCTTCCTCCAAAATCACTCCTTCGTCCATAAAAATCACCCGGTCCGCCACTTCCCTGGCAAAACCCATTTCATGGGTGACAACGACCATGGTAATTCCTTCATGAGCCAAATCGATCATCACATCCAACACTTCTTGAATCATCTCCGGGTCCAGGGCCGAAGTCGGTTCGTCAAAGAGCATGATTTGGGGATGCATATTCAAAGCCCGGGCAATCGCCACCCTTTGTTGCTGGCCCCCGGAGAGCTGGGAAGGATAGGCGTTCGCTTTGTTTTTCAAGCCGACCCGTTCCAAATAGGCCATTCCGGTGGTTTCAGCCGCCTCACGGGGTATTTTCCGAACTAAAACCGGCGCCAGGGTAAGATTTTTCAACACGGTTTTATGCGGATAAAGATTAAATTGCTGAAAAACCATTCCAATCGATTGCCTGACTGTTTGTACCGCCGTCTTGGAGGCGGTCAATTCGACTCCGGCGACGATCACCTGACCGCGCTGGGGTTTTTCCAGCAAATTGATGCAACGAATCAAAGTGCTTTTCCCCGAGCCGCTCGGCCCAATCACCACTACCTTTTCGCCTGACGCCACATGCAAGTTGATATTCTTTAAAACATGCAAATGACCGAAGTGTTTTTCGACGCCAATTAGTTTAATCAATTTTGACCTTAACCTCCATCCGGGTCGATCCGCTTATATGTAATATAAATGTAATGTTTTTGCGAATTTATATTATATTTATAACATATATATTATATTTATAACATATATATTACGTGAATGCCGCGGAAAATCCTGCATAGATCGAAAGAAAATCAGAAAAATCAGGGAGGGTTATCCTGTGGAATTCAATTCAACGAACCGTCCCTGGTTTGACCTTGGTTTGACCTTGGTTTGACTGGATGGCCACTGCGGCCTGATTGGCAAAAATCTGGAGAGTTTTCGGCATCTTGTTCATTGTTGATGCCATGCTCCAGGAAAATTACGCCTAATATCACTTCTCCCACTACCAACGGGATGACGGTATAATCGGCGGTGATGGTCGGGCTGTTGATGAGCTTTATGCAGCATTAGTTGCGGCGCTAATCGGTCCATGAAACAAGATCCGGATTGGGTTGGTTGGGCGTGGCCTCCTTTTAAAAATGTAAGAAGGTTGCTGGGGATTCTCTACAATTTTTATTTACAATATTTAAAAATAGAGGTATACTAAAAAAAATGCATTCGTATGCAGAAAAGAGTGATTTTGATATCCATCACAACCAAAAGCATTGCCAAGATTGCGGGAGTAAGCCAATCCACCGTGTCGCGAAGTTTAAACGACAGCAATTTAATTTCAGATGATACCAAAAAAAGGGTTAAACGGATTGCCGCGGAGTTGGGCTTTGAATTTAATGCCAACGCCAGGAGTTTGAAGACCAGCAATACCGGGACGGTAAGCCTTGTTTATCCTGAAAATTTTGATGATTTTAGCCTGCATCTTTACTTCAGTTCGTTATACAATCAAATTAGGGAAAGTCTGGAGAAAGCGGATCTGGACCTGATTGTGACTTTTCTGCGAAATCGTTTCACCGGGCGGGATAGTATTAAAAAGTTGGTATCCCGTAAAAAGGTCGACGGTTTTATTATTGTCCAGTCTTATTTAAAGCGGGAAATACTAAATTTTTTAAAGCAAAATAAAATCCCTTTCGTCTTTCTCCATCTTTATCCGCATATCCATAATGTTCAAGAAGTCGATGCGGTTTATACCGACCACTTCAAAGGTGGTTATCTGGCGGCGGAACATTTGATCGGACTGGGACGTAAAAAAATCATCTGTTTAGCAGTAGCGTCGAGAGAAGCGGAGTTTTTTATGAGAACGAAAGGGTTTAAAACGGCCCATCAAGATTATGGCTTGGCAGCGCCAAAAAATTTATTTATTTATGGCGACCGTTCTTTCAAGTCGGGCTATCAAGCAATAATCGATCATCAATCAATCTTAAAAGAGGTCGATGCTTTTTTTGCCCATACCGATTTAATGGCGTTGGGAGTCATTGCGGCTTTGAAGGAGTTGAAGGTAAGGATACCGGAGGATATTGCGGTCGTCGGTTATGATGATATTGAACTGGGGACCTATTTTCGGCCTTATCTCACAACCATTCATCAACCCCGCGAAGAAATTGCCCGATTGACCTGTGAACGTCTGATTGAATTGTTAAGTATGGAAAAACCGACACAGGCTAAGAAATTTGCAATTGAGCCGAGGTTAATCGTTAGAGAATCCTGCGGCGCCAAATCGATTCCAAAAAATGAAAAATAATCAATTTTAATATTTTTTTAAGAAACTATTTACATTATCTTTAAATTGATGTAAAATAAAGATAATTGTTAATGCACTCGTATGCAAAACTATTTTTGATAGTCTTAGAAAAAAAGGAAAATCAGCAGACGGTGTGAGTACGGACTGTATTTGACTTCTTCTATTGTTTTTTGGCGATAGGGGGAAACCAGATTACCAAAATTGAACTCAAACGAATGGAAATTCGGAAGATTCATAGCGGTGCAGAATTCAACTCAAGTATTTTATTTTTTTTGCATACGTATGCACTATTTGCCCTATTAATAACCTTCAACTAATTAACTAAGATAGCTAAGTATAGAAATTGATATACTAGTGTCAACTAACTTTCTCACCTGAAGTTTCAATTGTATTTAAAGATAATCAGATTAAGTTTGAGTAGTGAGATTTGTGGTTTTTCCAAAGTCCGCCGGGGGCGGTCGATAAGTCGGCAAGACTGCAAACGTGTACAATCTAAAAAAATTACTAAAGAAGGTGATGAAATGGTTAAAACCGGTGTCTGGTAAGTACCAAGGACAGGTACGAAAATCTTCTTAAAATTGATCCGGTGAAACAAGAGAGTTTATCAATGAAAAATGAAAAGGAGCGAGGAAAATGAGAAAAAGGTCATTAGTTATGGGTATTGTCTTATTAGTTACGTGTCTGGTTGTTTCATCTTTTTCAGGTGTTTTGGCTGCTAAAAAATATAAAATATCCGTAATTTTCAAAGCGTTGAATAGCGATTGGTGGAAAACAGTTCAGGCTGGTGTAATGGCAGGAGCGAAAGATTTTAACGCCGACGTGACTGTCTTGGGTCCGCAAGCTGAGACTGCCGTTCAGGAACAGTTCGACATGATTCAGTCTCAAATTACCAAAAATATCGATGCCTTAGCGGTAGCGCCCTTAAGACCCGCTACTACCGTAACTGCTTTTGATCAGGCTAAAGCGGCCGGTATACCGGTAATTGTATTTGATACTAAGGCGAATTGGCCGGATCAAGTTACCTTTATTGGGCTGGGCAATTACGCCATTGCTAAGGAACTCGGCAAATACATCAAAACCAAAGCTTTGCGCCGCGGAGGAAATATGGTAATTATCAGAGGAGCCATGGGTGATCAAACTCATGAGGAACGCGTCAAAGGGGTCCTTGATGTGATTAAAGGTTCCAAAATTAAAGTTTTAGCTACGCAAGCCGCTAATAGTGAGCGTGGCTTAGCGATGAATGTGATGCAGAATTTGCTGCAGGCAAACTCCAATATTAAACTGGTCTATGCTACTAATGATGAAATGGCTTTAGGCGCATTAAGAGCGCTTGAAGGCGCAAATTTAGTTGGCAAAGTCAAAGTTATTGGTTGGGATGGGACTCCGGATGCCTTAGCTTCAATCAGAGGCGGCAAGTTGACGGCTAGTGTCGATGGAAATGCCTATGGTATGGGTTATGATGTCGTTAAGAATACCGTGAATTATTTAAAGGGCCAAAAACTGGCGAAAAACATTCCCATTCAATCGACCGTCATTGATAAGACAAATTACCCGAAATATATTAAACGGCTGTCAAAAGCGTTGAACCGCAAGATTTAATTATTTTTCTGCTTTACTTCTGTGGTTTTGGGTAACGACTTTATACTTTAATTATAATGCATGTCGCCCGGAATCGGAGTGAAACACTGCGGCTTTCGGGCGACATACACCATAATGATTAAAGCCGTCGCAAGAGTTTTTATGGCAGGATATAATTTATTTGAGGTGATGACCGGATGGATACACCCTTTTTGCAGATAATGAATGTAAGTAAAAATTTTCCCGGGGTAAAAGCTTTGGATGCGGTAAGCATTGATATCTATAAGGGCGAAATTCATGTTTTGGTTGGTGAAAACGGGGCCGGTAAATCTACTTTAATCAAGATACTTACCGGAGTTTATCGTCACGATGCGGGGGAAATATTTTTAGGCGGCCGTAAAATTCAAGATTTAACACCCCAAAAAGCTTTGCATGAACTGGGGATCGCGCCGATATATCAAGAATTAAATATGGTCCCGATGTTAAGCGTGACGGAAAATATTTTTATGGGTCGGGAACTTTATAAAAACAAAGCCTTGGGAATTATCGACCGTGAAGCGATGAAAGCCAAAACTGCCGAGATATTACGTGAACTGGGACAGGATATTGATCCCACCTGTTTGGTGAAAAATCTGGGAGTCGGGAAGCAACAAATGGTAGAGGTCGCGAAAGCGCTTTCCGTTGAGGCAAGATTAATT
>JASFQO010000042.1:0-9538 GCA_050115405.1 Bacillota bacterium | reverse complement strand
ATTCCGCTTTACCCGGTGTTGGGAGAAGTAGTCCTGCGTGCCGGTTATAATTATGACTCTGAGTTTTGGTATGGGCCGCAATTACCGCTCGAACGAGTCATCAAATTAGGACGCATTTTTAAAGAGTTGGGAATGGGGATTACAATCTAAAAGTTTTTATTCGTTTTACGGATTATCTTGACACCGCTTAAGCTTTGGATTATAATGTAACTGTTTTAAATAGGCAGGCACTGGATCAAAAAAATCCCAGTGCTTCCTGTTTAGATAAACCGCGGCCGGCCCAACCCTGAAGAATAAATCAATTTAACTGGACATATATTAACTTATATTTCGGCCCGAGAGGAGAGGACTCATGAGTATTGATAAAGAGGTTGTACTCACATTAGAAGGCCTAGCAAAATTGGAAAAAGAGCTGGAGCATTTAAAAACAGTCCGACGACGGGAAGTGGCGGAACGGATTAAACAGGCGTTGGAATTTGGTGATATCAGCGAAAATTCCGAGTATGAAGACGCCAAAAACGAACAGGGATTTATTGAAGGTCGAATCCTGTCCATTGAGAAAATGTTGCGTAACGCCAAAGTAATTGATGAACATGAGGCGCATCAGCCCGGCGTGGTCGGTTTGGGTTCCAAGGTCACCTTGGTTGAGGTTAATGGTGGGTGCGAAGTGGAGTATATGATCGTCGGTTCGGCGGAGGCTAATCCGTTGGAAAGCAAGATCTCCAACGAATCTCCGGTCGGGAAGACCCTGATCGGGCATAAAGTGGATGAAATCGTAAATGTTACTGTCCCGATGGGGACAATTCAGTATAAAATCACAGCGGTAAAATGAAGGGTGGCGCGGCCACTCTCATTTTTTAAAGATGAAAGGAGCGATAAGCGTCGGCTAGCGTCGTTGCTCTGCGTTCTCGGAATCCTCACGTACCTCAAGTACGCTCCGGTTCCTCGCCCTTGAGCGCCTAGCTATCCTCGCTTCTCCCTCCTTTCATGGTTATTTTAGATGCGATTATATTTAAATCCGGGCAAGGCGGGGGGTTGAAATTGGAAACGGAAGTTCAAAAAAGTGAACAAATGGAAATTCGACTTAATAAGCTGGCTAAACTGCGCGCGGAGGGAGTCAAGCCATTTGGCGCCAGGTTCGAACGGACCAACTTAATCGGGGAAATCATGGAAAATTTTGCGGCCCTGGAAGGACAAACAGTCGTTTTAGCGGGGCGGTTAATCGCCAAACGAGATCAGGGTAAGGCCTGTTTTGCCAATCTGGCCGACCAGAGCGGCACGGTCCAGTTATATACCAAAATTGATCTGTTAGGGGACGCCGTTTACCAACGATTTGTGGAAGTTGATTTGGGAGACCTCATCGGGGTGAGCGGCAAAGTCTTTAAAACCCATCGCGGTCAGATTAGCGTTCAGGTAAGTGAGTTTACGCTTTTAGCCAAAGCGTTGCGTCCGTTGCCGGAAAAGTGGCACGGTTTAAAGGATACCGATACTCGATACCGGCAACGTTATCTGGATTTAATCTCAAATCCCGAAGTTAAAGAGGTTTTTCTGAAACGGACTAAAATCATCAGGACGATTCGGCAGTTGTTGGATGGTTTGGGTTTTCTGGAGGTGGAAACTCCGGTTCTCAGCGTGATTGCCGGCGGGGGACATGCCCGTCCCTTTCTGACTTACCATAATACCTTGGACTTGGATTTAACCATGCGGATCGCCTTGGAACTCTATCATAAGCGTCTGATTGTCGGCGGTTTTGACCGGGTTTATGAGATCGGGCACTGCTTTCGAAATGAAGGGATCTCGACCCGACATAATCCGGAGTTTACCATGCTGGAACTCTATCAATCTTATGCCGACTATCAGGATATGATGGCCCTGGCGGAGCAAATCGTCAGTCAGGCCGCGTTGGCGGTTTGCGGCACTTTAAAGCTTCAGTATCAAGGGACTGTCATTGACCTGACCCCACCGTGGCCGCGGCTTTCGATGGTGGAGGCGATCGAAAAATATACCGGGATTAAATGGCCCGAGATCACTGGTGACGCTGCGGCGGTGGCTGCGGCGCAAAAGGCGGGTTTAAAGATTGACCC
This sequence comes from Bacillota bacterium, assembly GCA_050115405.1. Classification (GTDB taxonomy): domain Bacteria; phylum Bacillota; class UBA4882; order UBA8346; family UBA8346; genus DATCLA01. The sequence continues at coordinate 7,454 of JASFQO010000042.1, read as the reverse complement.
CGCGGCTACCAAGGGAATGGTTTTGGATGAACTCTGTTCGGAATTTGTCGAGCCCAAGTTGATCCAGCCGACTTTTCTGATCGACCATCCGATCGAGATCTCACCACTGGCGAAACGGAAAGAAGATCATCCCGAGTTGGCTTACAGATTTGAACTTTTTATTTATGGACGTGAGATGGGCAATGCCTTTTCCGAACTAAACGATCCGGTCGACCAGAGAGAACGCTTCCTGGAACAGGCGAAGGAGAAGGCCAAGGGTAACGAGGAAGCGATGGTCTGGGATGAGGACTTTTTAGTGGCTTTGGAACACGGCATGCCGCCGACCGGCGGGATGGGAATCGGGATTGACCGCTTGGTGATGTTACTTACCGATTCTCCTTCGATCCGGGACGTAATTTTATTTCCATTAATGCGGCCGCTGGAAAACAAATAATAGCGTTGCTCTTAAAAAGGCGGCCTTACTTTGGTAGGGCCGCCTTGCGACTTTCAAAAACATTAAAAAAAACCACCATTAACATGGTGGCAATATAATGGGATATATTGATGAGTAGATAAAGAACAGCACATGTTTATCTTACCAGGAAACCGGTTAAAAAGCTATCGGTCATGATTCCTAACCGGAAATAGGCCTAAAGATTCATTTTGGTTGCAGTCGGTCCTGAGTCCGCGCGAAATGCGGCGGTTAAGGCGGCGGAAGTTTTAGGCGCCCAGCGGTTTCCTTCTTTTTGCAGGCCGTAGACGGTTTGCAAGCGGTTTTCCAGACCTTGGTTTAACTTGACGGCAATTGCTTTTAAATTGTTTTTAGGGTCCGGATCGGTCGGATATTGCGGGTGGGATAAACCGGCGCCGCTCGCCATCAAACCTTCTAAGACCAGCTTGGCGGCTAGAAAACGTTTGTATTTGGTAACTCCAAAAATTATAAAATTTTCCAACATCCCGATGATTTCCCAGGTAACCTGTTCCGCCTGGGCGTAGCGCCCGGCGTCTTTATTCTGATCGGAGATGCGCATTGGCAAATTTTCGCTGATGGACTCCAGATGATTAACCAGATACTCCAGATCGAAAAGACCGGTCGCGCAGTTGAAGAGAATGCTTTTACCCGAACTTTCCGCCGCCAGGACTTCGGCGGGGCTGATTGCCGGTCCGATATCGGCGCAGTTGAGCCGGTGGCGTTGGTCGTAAATTAAGATGCCGCCTTTAATATCGACCGCGGTCCGAAAGGAGAACTCGAAGCCGGCCGTTTTACGGTGCAGCGCGACGATGGCCAGGGCGACCGGATCAACTGTGTAACCAAGGTTGTCGACATTGCCTAAATAGACATAACGAATCCCATTATGGAAGAGATCCCGGTATACTTGACGGAGGATTGCAAAGTTTTGGCCGTGGCCGCCCGGCATCGGGAGCGTGCTGTTAACCGCGCCGTAGGCTCGGGTGAAAACGTTTTTAGGCCGGCCTTGCTCACTGTGGGTATATGCCGCCAACATTGGCTGCACTCCGGTTTTGACATCGGTAATCGGGATGCCGGTAGCCGCAATCAAATCCTGTAAGTACGGACTGGACCGATACTCCAGATAAGCCGCGTTAATCTGTTCGTTATTATAGACGCTGGTCATTTGGAACATGGGAGCGAGGCCGGTCCGGGGAGCCACCGTGACCTGATATTTTAAGGCCTGGATTAGCAACGCCCGCATTTTCAACTCGATGAAACTGGGACCGGGAGTGCCATCCGGATTAATAAAGGCGGGGGCCAGGCCTTTGGCTTTATCTTTGGCCAGATTGGCCAGGGTTTCAAATTCGGTATGGCAGATGTCCAACAGTTGTTCGCTAAAACTTTGATTTTTTTTACGGTCAAAATAACTGCTGGCCGAACCGCCGTTTAAGATCCCGTAGCCGACTATCGGGTATAAGTGGGTCCCGAGACGGCTGAGGGCGGATTTGGTGAAACTGATTTTGTCCCCGGTAACCCGGCCGATGGCGGTCAAATCGATCGCTAAGCCCAGACGGTCAATGTTGGCCCGGGCAGTGGCAAAATCCAGCGTCTCGGTGAGTTCGCCGGTCAAGTCGATCACGGTTTGACCGTCGCTTTCCGGAAGACCGCTGACTTTGACCGGTTCGATATGGTCATAGGCTCCTTGATTAATTTTGTCCAAAATCCGGCGGGTAATCCCGAGGTCAATTCCTTTCCCGCGCATATCGGCGGCGATTTCGCCGGGAAATCCGTAATTTGCGCTGTCATTTTGGGGATGAACGGTCATAGCACACCATTCCTTTCTGATGATTACCATAATTTATTCCCTATTTGTCGGGGAAAATCCTTTTAAGCTAAATTAATGCTTGCCAAATTGGCGCTAATCATTTAAAATAGATTTAACTTAATAAGTAGTATAACCTTCAGGGTACGGTTAAATTCCGAACCGGCGGTAATCGTCGCGCGACGTAGCCCGCGAGCCGAGAGGCAGATTTGGTGTGATTCCAAAGCCGACAGTATAGTCTGGATGAAAGAAGGTGGAGAAAAACCGATATGATCAAGATACCCTGAAGAGACGTTTGTAACAAACGTCTCTTCTTGTCGTTTGGGAGGAATAATTTATGGAAAACCACCAAATCTATATGCAACGGGCCCTGGGTTTAGCCGGACAGGGCCGGGGACTGACTTATCCCAATCCGTTGGTGGGCGCGGTTATCGTCAAAAATGGGCAAATTATCGGCGAAGGCTGGCACCGGGGCCCGGGACAGGCCCATGCCGAGGTTGACGCCCTGGCCCATTGCAAGGGAAATGCTCAAGGGGCAACTTTGTATGTCACTTTGGAGCCGTGCAATCATTATGGCCGGACTCCGCCTTGCACGGCGGCGATCATTGCCGCGGGGATTACGACCGTCTATTATGCGGTCCCTGATCCCAATCCGGCAGTCGCCGGTCGGGGAGCGGAGCGGCTGCAGGCGGCCGGGCTGCGGGTGAAAGCGGGACTTTTAAAAGCCGAAGCGCTGGCCTTAAACCGGATGTTTTTCCACTTTTGCCTTACCGGACGGCCCTGGGTAATTCTGAAAGCGGCTCTGAGCCTGGATGCCAAAATAACCAGCGCCGGCGGCGATTCCAAGTGGATTACCGGGGAGCCAGCCCGGACCAGAGTACACCGGCTACGGGCGGCGAGCGGCGCGGTTTTAATAGGCAAGGGCACTTTGCAGGCGGATGACCCCCTGCTCACCAGCAGGCTGGCCGGCCCGGTACCGCGGCAACCCTTGAAGATCTTGTTGGACCGGCGGCTGACACTAGCCGTTAACGCCAATATAGTCCGACAGGCGCCTCGTAATTTACTGGTTTTTTGTAACCGGAGCGCCGATCCGGTGAAGATCCGGGCCTTGTCGGAATTGGGAGTGCAGGTCTTTCCGGGCCGTTCCGGGGAAGAATGGACGCTCACGCAACTAATAAGCGTCCTGGGGGAACTCGGAGTACAGTCATTATTGGTCGAAGGCGGCTCCAAGGTTTATAGCGCCTTTATTACTGCCGACCTGGTTGATGAATATTATTTATTTTATGCCCCGTTTTTTATGGGTGGCGGCGGAGCGTTGCCATTGCTGGATAATCCCGGACTTGCCACAGTCGGCGTGGCCCGTCGGTTAAAAATCGCCGCTGTGGAACAGGTGGGCGGCGATGTCTTGATTCGTGCCTATAAGGAGGAATTAACACAGTGTTTACCGGTTTGATTAAAGGGCTGGGACGGGTGGTTGAAAAGAAGTCCGACGTCCGCAGCGGTTTTTTAAAAATAAGCGCCGACTTGGCGGCCGACTTGCATTTGGGTGACAGTATAGCGGTGAACGGCGTCTGTTTAACCGTTGACCGCCTGGGGAACGATTGGTTTGGCGCGGCGGTAATGCCGGTAACGATGCGGGGGACCAATTTAGCTTTGTTGCGCTACGGTGATCTGGTAAATTTGGAACCGGCTCTGGCCCTAGGCGACCGTTTGGGCGGGCATTTGGTCAGCGGACATGTGGACGGGGCAGGCAAGATTCGGTCAATCCATACCGACCGGAATGCGGTATTAATCCAGATCATGGTTTCCCCCGCTATTGCCGGATTAATCGTGTTAAAAGGCTCGGTGGCGGTCAATGGCGTCAGTTTGACAGTGCAACGCCTGTTTCCAGAGGGGTTTGAGATATCATTAATTCCCCATACTTTAAAGCAGACCGCATTTTGCCAAAGTAAGCCCGGCGACTTGGTTAATCTGGAGACGGATAGGACCATGCGGTTGACGGACCGGGAGGTTTCAGCCGCAGCACAACCGGGGATTACGGAACAATTTTTGGCGGAACATGGTTTTACCTGAAGCCGTTTCCTAATTACAACATGAATCAGGCGGGGGGCGTAAGATCCCAAAGCCGCAAACGGATGCGCGAGGAGGGGGGGCTTCCGCCCTTTGCCGAAACAAAAGAACTGGAAGGGTGATAATAAAGATGAATTCGATTGAAGAAGCGATTACTGCCATTCAAGCCGGGAAGATGGTCATTATGGTCGATGATGAAGATCGGGAGAATGAAGGGGATTTAATCATGGCGGCGGCGCGGATTACTCCGGAAGCGGTCAATTTTATGGTAACTCAAGGCCGGGGGTTGCTCTGTGTACCCTTGAGTTCGGAAAAAGCGGCGGAACTGGAACTGTCCCCGATGGTTCCCCGCAATACGGAGACCATGCGGACCGCCTTTACCGTTTCGGTGGACCATCGTCGTTCCACAACGGGGATTTCCGCAGCGGAGCGGGCGGCGACGGTTAAAGCCCTGGCGGACCCCAAAAGCGTGGCGACTGATTTTTTGCGGCCGGGGCATGTTTTTCCCCTAATTGCCCGCCCCGGCGGGGTACTGGTGCGGGCCGGGCATACCGAGGCCGCTGTGGACTTGGTCCGGCTGGCCGGCTTGCCGCCGGCCGGAGCAATTTGTGAAGTGTTGCAAGCCAACGGCGCTATGGCCCGGCGTCCCGAATTGGAAGTATTTGCAGCCGAAAATGGGTTAAAAATGATCACTGTCACCGACCTGTTGGCCTATCGCTATAGTCGGGAAAAGCTGGTGAAACGGGAAGCCCAAACCATACTTCCCACCAAATACGGTAATTTTCACTTACTGGCTTACACCGCCCAATATGGCGGCGATTCAGAGCATTTAGCGCTGGTCTATGGGGATTTGGCCGCTTTGGACGGTGATCCGGTCCCCTTGGTGCGGGTCCATTCGGAGTGCTTGACCGGAGACGCCCTTGGTTCGCTGCGTTGCGATTGTGGTGAACAATTGGATCAAGCTTTAAAGCAGATTAGCGCCGCCGGTTTGGGAATTTTGGTCTATTTACGTCAGGAAGGCCGCGGTATTGGGCTGGTCAATAAGATTAAAGCTTATGAATTGCAGGATCAAGGGTTGGATACGGTCGAGGCCAATGAACACCTGGGGTTTAAAGCCGATTTGCGGGAATATGGGATTGGAGCGCAAATACTACGGGATTTGGGGGCGCGCCGGATTAGGCTGTTAACTAATAATCCCCGCAAACTGACAGGTTTGAGCGGTTATGGTTTGGAGATCGTGGACCGGGTGCCTTTACGGATTGCGCCCCGCCCGACCAACCGCTTTTATTTGCAGACCAAGCAACAAAAATTAGGTCATTTTTTGGAGGAGGTTTAAAAATGCAGGTTATCGAGGGTAAGATAGTAGCCAATGCAGGACGGTATGCCATTGTGGTCGGCCGGTTTAACCATTTTATTACGGAACATTTATTAAGTGGCGCTCAAGATGCTTTGCAACGGCATGGCGTGACTACGGAACAGATCACGGTCGCCTGGGTGCCGGGCGCTTTTGAAATTCCGCTGGTGGCTCAGAAAATGGCCCAATCAGGTCAATTTCAGGCGGTGATCTGTTTGGGGGCGGTAATCCGGGGGGCCACGCCGCATTTTGATTATGTAGCCGCCGAAGTAGCCAAAGGCGTGGCCACCGTAAGTTTGGCAACCGGGGTACCGGTGATTTTCGGCGTGCTTACCACCGACAATATTGAACAGGCCATCGAACGAGCCGGCTCCAAAGCGGGCAATAAAGGCTGGGAAGCGGCGCTTTCCGCTTTGGAAATGACCGATTTGCTGGCGCAACTAGGGAAATAGGCGCGAGGCAAATCCGGAGGCTTGATGCTGGAAACTGGATGCTGGATAAAACCACTGATTTTTTGCAGTTTAATAAAGGCCGTTGACTTCTAGCCTCCAGCCTCCAGTGAAACCAGGCGCCGTTGCGCCTGGTTTTTTAGTTAGGGTAAAAAAACCTCCTACTATGCGGTTCAGAACAGAAGAGGTTTACTGTGCAGTAAGGGATTGAGGATAAAAATAAAAAAATAGGAACAGATGAGATTGGTTGCAAGATTTGCCGGATTGGCTGATGCGCCGTGAAAAGCCGTACATTATAAACTTTAGTTAACTTGGGTTTTAATATGTTTTTTATAAAATGTAAATTATTTGAAATTTAGTCACTTGAAAACTATAAATAATTAGAAAAAAATACTAACGGGAAAAAATGAAGTTAACAAAGGAATTTGATTGTGGTACAATAGAACAGTAAGAACAATGGAACAGTAAGATTGGGAAGAAGTAAAAAGAACTTTGATATGACTAAAGTCGTTGCATATAGTTCAACATCTATAACAAGGCGGTGAATTAATGGGGCAAAGTATCGGTAAATGGGTTATGACCGGGACTATTATTGTTGCGTTAATGAGTACGTCGATTGTCATCGCCGGCAGTCCTAAAAATGAACAAAGCAAAATTAAAAAGATGATTAATCGCACCAAACAGGAGATTCAACAAAAACGCAAGAAAGAACGCTCGGTTTTATCCAATCTGATTCAACACCAAAAAAGTTTGGCATCTTTGAAGCGCAACTATACTTTGGTCAACAGGCAATTAGTCCGGGCCCGAAAAAAAGTAACTCAGACGCGGCGGGAATTGTCAGATTTGCAAAGTAATATAGCCGTCTTGGAAGCAAATTTAAAGTCTAGAAATGCTTTGTTGAGCAAAAGATTGGTTGCTATTTATAAATATGGCCCGCAAAATTATTTACAGATGATCTTGAGTGCCGATAGTTTCGGTGATTTGGTATCGAATTTTGGCTGTGTCGCTTATTTTGTCCGGGCGGACCTGGAATTGTTGGAGAAAGTGAAAGCCGATCGTTTGGAACTGGCTAAGCAGCAAAAAGAGGTTGAACGGCGCCAGGTTAAAGTCGAGAACGAAATGAAAGAAATATCGGTGCTGCAAGACAAAGTTTCCACGCAACAGCGTAAAGTATCGGCGAAGTTGACCAGCACCCAAATTGAGTTGACCAAAATTAAGACGGACCGGGCCCGTTTAGAAAAGGCCTTGGATGAATTGGAAGCCACCTCCCGAAAATTGGAAGCGCAGATCCGCCGTTCCCAGAGTAAAGGAAAGCTCCTGGGTTCGGGG
>JASFQO010000041.1:0-9718 GCA_050115405.1 Bacillota bacterium | reverse complement strand
CCTGTGTGGTGGGCGGGGTTTCCACTACCGGAGGGATTGGCACGGTTCAAGGCATTGCCGCCGGAGTATTGATTTTTGGGGTGATCAATTACGGCCTGACGTTTATCGGACTGAACCCTTATTGGCAGATGATTATCAAGGGCGCCATTATTGTCAGCGCGGTAGCGGTGGATATTCGGAAGTATTTGAGTAAAAAATAGGCATGCGGCGGGCCCGTCGGCATTTTGATCTCTCTTTGCTCGGCTGTTTTTTTCATGGGGCGGTTGAGCTTTTTTTATAACGTCTTTTTTTAAAGGTAAAGCCGGAAGAATGCCGAATTATATTAATGGAAGTGTTGGTGGATGGGAAATTAGGGACTCCAGAAAGGCAGGTGCGCTAAGCAGTGCGGTTCCAGAAACGGCGGGCCGGATTGGTGATGGTCGGCTTATTGCTGTTATTTTCAGCTGTTTCCGCCGCTCCTGCCCGGGTTGAGATTTTTAGCTGGTGGACCGGCGCAGGGGAAGAAGATGGTTTAAATGCATTGATTAAACTTTATAAACAGAATTACCCGGGGATAGAAGTTATCAATGCCACAGTGGCGGGCGGCGGCGGGATTAATGCCAAGTCGGTCTTGCAGACTCGAATGGTCGGCGGTACTCCACCGGATTCTTTTCAAGTCCATGGCGGAGCCGAGTTAATTCAATCTTATGTTAAAACCGGGATGATGGAACCCATTTCCAATTTAGTCGACCGATGGGAAATTCGCGACCGATTTCATGCCCAAATTTTAAAAATGTGCAGTTATCGTGGGGAGATTTATGCAATCCCGCTTAATGTGCACCGTAATAATATCTTGTGGTATAATAAAGCGTTGTTAAAGAAACATAATTTGGCGCCGCCGCGTTCTTTCGCCGCTCTGATCCGGGCCTGCGAAAAGCTGCGTAAAGCCGGTATAACTGCGCTGGCTCTGGGAGACCGTGATAAATGGGAAGCGACCCAATTGTTTGAAACCTTGTTGGCCATGACTTTGGGACCGGCTAAGTATAATGGTTTGTGGACCGGTAAAACTGCTTTTAATGACCCGGGGGTGCGATTGACGTTGGAAAGGTTTAAACAACTGCTTGAGTATGTCAATCCGGGACATGCGTCTTTTTCATGGCAGGGTGGGGTGAAACTGGTCTTTGAGGGCAAGGCGGCCTTCAATATCATGGGAGACTGGGCGGAAGGGTATTTTAAATCACTGGGATGGCAACCGGGCCACGAGTTGGGCTGGGTAGCTTTGTGTGGCGCGGGGGGTAATTTTATGGTAAGTGTCGATGCCTTTGGCTTGCCAAAGGGGGCTCCGCATCGTAGCGCCGCTATTACCTGGCTCAAGACGGTTGCTTCGGTAGCCGGTCAGGATACGTTTAATCCGCTGAAAGGGGCGATCCCGACCCGCTGGGATACCAAGCGGGTTCTTTATGCGAAAGATATTTATCTGCGTAGTTCATTGGATGATCTTTCCAAATTGACTTTGACGCCGTCGATTGCCCACGGCTCAGCGGCTTCTCAAGCTTTTTCCGGAATGATCGATGATTTGCTTAACAGTTACATCAGAGATGGCGATACCGAGCGGGTTTTGAAGTTGCTGATCCAAGCCGCCCGGGATTATTTAGGGTGAAAATTGCTACCAGGCAATTTACACTCCACGGGTTGTGCTTGCGAACGTAGTGCAAGCACGGAAGTTAGGGTGAAAATACGTTAGTAGTTACACTCACAGTCTTGTGCCTGCGAAGCAAGGCATGGACGTTAGGGTGAAAATCAGTTGATAGTGTACAGTTAACCAGTTGACAGTTGCTTTTGGATACTTTTAACTCTGATCAGGCATACTAGATCTATTCCGTAAAAGAAACCTCAAGATAAGCTGCTTTTCGGGATGTATTACTTAATGAATGAGCAAAGAATAGTCTAGAGAAACTGAAGTTGCCAAAAATTAAAGGAGATTGACCATAATGGAAACCGACGAGCGCGATCAAGCAGTATTGCGAAATAAACTTTTAGTAATTCAGGCAGTTAATTACAAAAAACATGGATATACCGATATTAAAGTGAACCATAACGGCGATCAAAACCAAAAACCGGAGGCGGTTGAGGGGTATACTCCCGACCTGTCGGCGGTGTTGGATTCGCAAGTTACCATTTGCGAGGTTGAAACTCATGATTCGATTAATGATCTACAGACAGTTGAAAAATGGAAGGCGTTTGATAATAGCGGGTGTCAGTTTCATCTGATTGTGCCGGGCGAAGATTTTAATCAAGCCAAAGATATCGCCAAATGTCACGGAATTTCGGTTGACAAGTATTGGTGCATTAAAGATTATTGATTTTCACCCAACCATCGGCAAATAAATAGTAAAAGTCGTCCCGACGCCGGGTTGACTGGCGGCGTGAATCGTGCCGTTATTGCTCTCCACAATCGACTTGACGATTGCCAACCCCAGACCGGATTTACCCTTGGAACGGGAGGAGTCGACCTGATAAAAGCGATCAAAAATTTTGGGCAGATGTTGGGGGGCAATCCCTTCGCCATTATCCGCCACGGTTAGCACAATCCGCTTCGCAGTCTGTTCTAAATTAACCGTAATCGTCCCCCCCGCCGGAGTATGGCGCACCGCATTATCAAGCAGGTTTTCCGCCACTTGCCGAAAGGCCGCCGCATCGCCATAGGCGGCAATCTTTTTTGTAATAAAGGTCGCTAAATTAAGATTTCGCGCTACCATTACCGGCTTAAAGGCTTCGCAGACCCGTACCAACAACACGTCAAGGTCAAAACGTTTATTCTCCATTACCAGCTGATGGGAATCAATCCGCGCCAAAAACAGCAACGACCCTACCAATCCGGTCATTTGGCGCAGTTCGTCCTGGATATTGTCGAGCCACTCACGTTGCTCGGCTACTGTTTCTTCCTGATTGCCCCGGATCACTTCCAAGTTGGTTTGAATTACCGCCAGCGGGTTGCGCAACTCATGCGAAGCGTCAGCCAGAAAATCTTTCTGTTGCCGCCAGGCCTTTTGGATCGGCTCGACAGCCCGGCGGGCTATAAAAATACTGCCACACAACGCCAAAACCATAAAAGCGCTGCCGATCATTGCCAACGCAATTACCAAGGAGTATTGGTTTTGTTGATCCTGTTTTAAATCTTGAAAAACCATCAAGGCCCCCGTAGTGTGCTGTAAAGCGGTCTTATAATAAAAGTATTTGGAGTGAAAAACCTGGACGACACCGCTATGTTTAGCGGTCCGCCCCATCTGCCGGGCTAATTGGCTGATCTGGGTTGAACGGGCCGGAAAACGGATCGAATGGTCCAAAACCTTCCCACCGGGATCAACCATGATGAAAAAGAAAAATGACTCTTGCCGCACCCGGCCCCGCAATGGCGCCGGTGGTGGTAACGGCGGCTGTCTTCGTATATTCGGGGCCGGGTCTTTGCCATAAGAAGGCTCTTTAGGACCATTATCAAACATTGTTTCCGGGATCATCATTCCCGTATTAATGCCGGCGGCAATACTTTTGGCAAAAAACTCCGCATGCTTCAACATTTTGATCTCCAACAGGATATAGGCGCCTAAAGTAAGCGCCCCGAACAGCACCATCATAATTGTCAGGTTGGTCATGATAAATTGCCATTGCAACCTACGAAACATTGTCTTCGCCTTTTAACAGATAACCAATGCCCCGGACAGTCCGAATATGGGAAGTATTTAATTTTTTCCGTAAATAATGAATGTATAAATCGATATTGCCAAACTCTGTTTTGGAGTAATACCCCCAGACCCGGTCAAAGATTACTTCTTTCGTTACTACCTGCCCATGGTTGCGCATTAACAATTCCAGTAATAACGCTTCCTTGACTGTAAGTTGAATTACTTCGTCGCCCTTATAAACCTCTCCTTTTAACGGATCAAGGGTTAATCCCGGAACTTTAATCGTATTGTCTACCAGTTCTTTCCCTTTACGCCGGGATAACGCCCGAATTCGGGCCAGCAGTTCTTCGGTGGAAAACGGTTTTACCAAATAATCGTCGGCGCCGGCGTCCAATCCCTGCACCCGATCTTCTAAAGTGTCTTTGGCGGTTAAAAATAATACCGGTTGATCCGAACCCTGGCTGCGCAATTCCTTGATAATCGACAACCCGTCCCGACCGGGCAACATCCGATCTAAAATGATCAAATCATAACAACCGACCAGCGCCATCTCCAGGCCGGTTTCCCCGTCGGTTGCCGTATCGACGCTATAACCGTTTTTCTTTAACAAATGCGACAGGGCATTAACCAGTTTCAATTCATCGTCCACCAACAATAGCTTCATCCCAAAGCCTCCTCAAAATATTATCATTTGGAAAACTAATGTCAATTGTTACTTTAATAATAACTGTTTTTCATGTCAAAAACATCTATTTTTAAAAATTTTTTTATAGATAAATAAATATATTTCGGGGCCGACTAAAAAGTCAGCCCCGGAAAACAAAAAGATTGGAAAGACATTTATAGAAACGTTCAACTCCGGCTACTGCGTAAAATAAATGAAAATACGTTTACTCATACCTAACTGGAAGCTGGAAGGCGCGGTCTGGGTGAGGGTGGCATGGAAAGCACTTTAGCCAGGGTTTCAGCTTGTTTCCGATCAATAACGCCATCTTTGACCAGTTGCGTCAGGAGATTTTGCGCTTCTTCCCGAGGTGCCTTTAGTTTCTGCGGTTTTGCGCCGTTTTTCATTGCTTGGGGAGCTATGGCTCGCTCTTGCGGTTCCGTAACGTCATCCCACAGCGGCGGCATACCATGGGCGCTCGATGCGCTTTAGCAGACTATGACATGATTTTAAGGCGGATTGCCTTGCCTCCCGCCGCCCGGTCCGCCCTTTGGCGGTTTTGGGGGAAAAAGCTTGCCAACGGCGGCGGCTTGCTCCTTGCTCAGGATCCCGTCTTTCACCAACAGACTCGCGGGGTCTTTACCGCATCATGGACCAATGCCAACATCCTTAGTTTATCAAGTAAATCTTAGAAACGCCTTTAGCGTGAAAAAGAATTTTCAAGCCCCTGCAGACGTTTAGGTACAAGGCGGGAAAGGACCATACTGTTCACGCTTTTTTTAGATAATTTCCCCCAAATGGCAGGGTTGAAATGTATAATGGCGAAAAAGTTCAAATATTGGATTTTTATGAAATATATGTAAAAACCAGAGGGGGCGAGACTGATGCTGAAAAAAATGTTTGTGGTACTGCTGACGCTTGGCGGACTCTTAGTTTGCGGCACAGCGGCGTTGGGACTTTTAGGGTATGATATGTCGGGCCAATTTGAAAAGTTAATCCAAAATAATCCTTTGGACCGGGATTATGAACAGGAAATCCAGGACGCCAATGATTCCCCGGACTTTACTACTCAAAAGTGGGTGGAGATCCAGAGCAAGTATACCAAGTTATGGGATGCCGAATTAAATTGCATCTATCAAAAATTGCTGGCGCAATTAACCGAAACTGAGAAGAACCTGTTGATTAAGTCCCAAAAAGGTTGGTTGCAATATCATCTTACGGAACAAAAATTGGTTGACAAGACGTTTTATTACCGGGAGAGCGGGCCGATCTTTGGGTCGCAAGGACGGGTACAGATGGTTAGCGCCGCTTGCGCCCGCATCCGGGAACGGACGATTGAACTGATGGAATACTATAATATGCTCGGCAATGAGGTCGAGTTTGAGTATCAGGGGAAATTGCCGGATTCAAACGCCTTGGATAGTTTTCAGGGTAGTTATAATGGTTGCAATCGAAGCGAAAAGAAATAAAAAGAAATAACTTGACACTAAACGAAATTAAAAGTAAAATAAAAATAGAGAAACCGAACCAAGGGAGGCGGCGTGATGTTTCCGGTGGAACGACGCAGTAAAATTATGGTGATTCTCCAGCGTGAAGGGCGTTGCCTGGTCGGTGATTTAGCACGCGAGTTGGGCGTTTCCGAGGTAACGATCAGGCAGGATTTGGACTTGCTGGAAAGTCAGGGACTACTGGGACGCACCCACGGCGGCGCTGTCTTGAAAGACAAATTTGGACTGGAACAGCCATTTCAAATGGTGGAGACGGCGTTTGCGGCGGAAAAACAACGTATTGCCAAGGCGGCGGCGGCTTTGCTTTCAGCGGGGGATACGGTCATTTTGGATGTCGGAACTACCTTGACGGAAGTAGCCAAGCAGTTGGGTAAACAGCAGGATTTAACCATCTTTACCAACGCTTTGAATATTGCCGCTATTTTGGAGTCCCATCCCGATATTACCACGATTGTCACCGGAGGGACCTTGCGTCCCAAACAGCATTCACTGGTCAACCCGTATGCCGATTTGATTTTAGGTAAGATCAATGTCGATATTGCCTTGATCGGCATTAGCGGGATTAAGGTTGGACAAGGAGTTACCAATGTCAATATTGCCGAAGCGGAGCTGAAAGCCTTGTTTATCAAAGTAGCCCGGCGTCGGGTAGTTTTGGCGGACTCCAGCAAGGTTGGCAAAGTTTCCTTGGCCAAAGTAGCCGACTTAAATCAAATCAACCTGTTGATTACGGATTGGGCAGCCGACGCCAATGAAGTTAACGCTTTGCGTGAAGCCGGATTGGAAGTACAGTTGGTGTGAGTCAAGCGGAAGACGGAAGTGGCTATTTGCTGCTCATTATTGGTTTTGGTTTTCCCGAACGACGAGAAGGGGAGATTAGTTATGACAGAACAGCTTAATCAGGAACTCACCAAAAAAGTCACCTTTTTACCGGACGGGCGGCGGTTAATTTACTACAATTTTTTTTCGGAGGCGGGACCGGTAACTTCGCCGCCCCCGGTAACTCCGCCGTCTGAGAAGGGTGAGGGAGAATAAAATGTCCGAATTACGTTGGCACCCGTTCTTGGAAGAATGGGTCATTACCGCTACCCACCGCCAGGAGCGGACTTTTTTGCCTCCGCAAGATTATTGCCCGTTATGTCCTACGAAACCGGGCGGATTTCCGACGGAGATCCCCGGAGCGGACTTTGATATTGTGGTTTTTGAGAATAAATTTCCTTCGTTGCAACCAAAGCCGCCCCAACCCAGTGTGGCCGCCACGCCCTTGTCGCCGGTGGCGGAGGCCCAAGGCGTTTGTGAAGTGGTGGTCTATTCTGCGGAGCATCAGGCCACTTTGGCGCGAATGCCGCTGGGGCGAATTCGGAACCTCATCGCTGTCTGGCAGGACCGTTATATGGAATTGGGCAGCCGGGAAGCGGTTAAGTATGTCCTGATCTTTGAAAACAAAGGCGAGGCGGTCGGTGTCACCCTCCATCACCCCCACGGCCAGATTTATGCGTTTCCTTTTATCCCGCCAAAGTTGGAAAAGGAATTGGCGGCTTCCCGGCGTTATTATGACGCGCGCCGCCAATGTCTGTTTTGCGCCACGCTAGCGGCGGAACAGCGCGACGGACGGCGGATTGTGTTGGAAAGCGAGCGGTTTGTGGCTTTTATTCCGTTCTTTGCCAGACTGCCCTATGAGGTGTATCTGGCGCCGAAGCGACATCTGGCTTCGCTGGCCGATTTTACGGCGGCGGACCGGGAAGATTTGGCGGTAATCTTAAAAGGTTTGCTGCTTAAGTATGACGCCCTGTTTAGCATGGCCTTTCCATATGTTATGGCAATTCATCAGGCGCCTACCGATGGCGGGAGTTATCCGGATTATCATTTTCATTTCGAATTTTATCCGCCGCTACGGACGGCTACCAAGTTAAAATATTTGGCCGGGTGCGAATTGGGAGCCGGTACTTATATCAATGACACTTTGGCGGAGGAAAAGGCCGCCGAGCTAAGGCAGGCAGGCCGGTGAGAGGGTGAGTGAGTCAGGGGACGGTTCTTTGACTCAAAGGAGGAACATTATGAATCCTAATGAGACAATCAGTGCAGTTTTCATCCGGCAGTTCGGTCCCGGGGGATTGATCATTACCGGACAAGCGCCAGGGCGGGTTAATTTAATCGGCGAACATACCGATTATAATGAGGGCTATGTCTTGCCGATGGCGCTTGGTTTCCATATGGAGATGGCGGGGCGCTTGCGTGCCGATGCGGTGGTTGAGGTCTATTCGGCCGATTATGACCAGAGGGTGGAATTTTCGTTAACCGAACCGCCGGAGTACGACCGTGAGCGGCTTTGGAGCAATTATATCCGGGGCGTCTGTTGGGCGTTGCGTGAAACAGGGTTGGCGTTGTCAGGAGTGGAGCTGGCCTTTCGCGGTAATATTCCTCAGGGCGCCGGATTAAGTTCTTCAGCCGCCCTCGAGGTAGTGACCGCTCTGATAATACTGACGCTCTGCGGTTTAGCGTTGGAACCGTCTCGGATTGCTTTGCTGTGTCAGCGGGCTGAAAATGAATTTGTAGGGACCAAGTGCGGGGTGATGGACCAGTTTATCGCGGTGATGGGACAGGAGGAGCGAGTTATGTTTCTGGATTGCCGTACTCTCCGATTTGAGCTGGTACCTTTGGAATTGGGGGATTACCGGGTGGTAATCTGTCATAGCGGAGTCAAACATCAATTGGTTGCTTCCGAGTATAACCGGCGCCGCCAAAGCTGTCAGGCGGGCGTGGCTGTTTTACAACAAGCCGTCCCGACTGTCAAAGCCTTACGGGATGTTGATCCGGCAATGTTGGAGCAATACCGGACGGCGCTGGGACCGGAGATTTACCGGCGCTGTCGTCATATAGTCAGCGAAAACCAACGGGTATTGGAGAGTATCGCGGCGCTGCGCCGGGGAGAATTGACCCATTTCGGGCAATTGATGAACCAATCCCATGATTCGCTGCGCGATGATTATGAAGTTAGCTGTGCCGAAGTTGATTTGTTGATTGATCTGGCCCGGCGGACGCCGGGGGTCCTGGGCGCCCGGATTACCGGCGGCGGATTTGGCGGTTGTACGGTGAACCTGGTGGCGGCGGCGGCGGCCCCTCGGTTTATCCGGGAAGTGGGGCAGGCCTACCGGGAACAGACCGGTAACGAGCCGCGCTTCTTTAGCTGCGTCCCGGCGGGCGGCGCCAAAATCAACTAAAATAGAGAAGGAGCGTGATTATTCAGGGTTAGGTATTACGAGGCCATCCGGAAGCGCTGAAAAAGGTGGTGGCGAGATTTGCCGGATTGGCTGATGCGCCGTGAAAAGCCGCGCATTGCGTTAAAATTTTGTTTGCTTCTTTTACCATAATATTATATAGTATTATTAAACTAATAAAAATTTTGCGAGGATAAACGATGTTAGGAGTAATAACTGCAGTTACCGACGAAAGAGACGCGGTCTTGGAAAGAATGAGCGATTCGCAAACTCATGTGGTTTACGGAATTGAGTTTTATGAAGGGACCATCCGGGATACCCGGTGTATTATGGCAATGGCGGGGATCGGCAAGGTCAACGCTGCCCGCTGTACCCAACTGATGATTGACCGTTTTATGCCGGAGCGGATTGTCAATCTGGGGGCCGCCGGAGCTTTACACCCTAATGTCCGGATTGGCGATGTCGTCATTTCCACCGCTTGTATTCAGCATGATCTTGATCTGACAGTTTTCGGGCTGCGGAAAGGGTTCTTAAGCGAAACCGAAGGTTTCATCCCGGCGGACCCGGAGATGATCGCCTTATGCGCCCAAGCAATGGCGCAGACAATTGATGATCGGTTTCGGATTTGGAACGGCCCGATCGCTACCGGAGATCAGTTTAATGATTCCG
>JASFQO010000040.1:0-9784 GCA_050115405.1 Bacillota bacterium | reverse complement strand
ACGAATGGAAAAGCAGGTTACTCACGCTTCATGCTTTTTTACCCTACTATCCTATGCATGTGGCTCAACTTTGGGAACCGGCGTCGTCCAGCACGGCTTCGGCAATGTTATAACAGTGGTCCGCCACCCGTTCCAGATTTTTGAGCAAATCGACGTGGCAGACTGCGGAATTGGGACTGCATGTCCCTTGGTTTAAACGGTTGATATGGCTCCAACGGGTGGACTCTTCCAAGGCGTCCATTTCTTTTTCCATTGTCCCGATTTGGCGCGCCGTCTCAAAATCATTGTCGCGCAAAGCCGTAATCGCCTTCTCCACCATGGTTTGGGATAAATTGAAGATGGCCTCGACTTCAGCGGTGGCTTCAGGGGAAAATTTAATATTGCTGCTTTGTTTAAATTCGGCTAATTCGTAAATATTCATACAGTGATCTCCGATTCTTTCGATATCGCCCACCACATGCATCAGGTCGGCCAAACGCATCGCTTCCTGCTCGGTTAAGGTTGATTGGGAGACCACCGTTGACATATAATTAATAATTTCAGTCTGTAAGTAATCAAGATTTTCCTCAAGCTCATAAATTGTATCCTTTTGGGACAGGTCGTTATTTTGGAAGGCCTCATGGACCTGTTCGGACATTTTAAGGGCCAACTCCCCCATGCGTACCAGTTCTTTGGAGGAAAGTTCCAAGGCGGCGTCCGGATTGTTGATAATCCGCCGGTTCAAGAATTTGATCCCTTTTTCAATAAAATTGTCCTCCCCGGGAATAAGTTTGGTGACGACTACCGCCAAAACACCGGCTAACGGCAGCCAGATGATGGTGTTGACAATATTAAAGGTAGTATGGGCATTGGCGATTTGCCGGGCAATGACTGCGGTGGCGGTGAGCCCCTGGACAGCGTTGGCATGGGGCGAGAACGTCATGACCAGTTTGGCGAATAGCGGGATGAAAGGAAGAAGAATCAAGCTGCCTAGGATGTTAAACATCGCATGGGCGGCTGCGGCGCGTTTGGCGTTTTTATTTGCGCCGATACTGGCTAAAATGGCAGTGATGGTGGTCCCGATATTCATGCCGAACAGAATTGGAAGGGCTGAGGTTAAAGGGATCAGCGGCTGGATGATTCCGTGGACGGCCGTGGATTGGGAAGCCAAGGTTTGGAGGACCCCGATGGCGGCGCTGCTGCTTTGAATAACCACCGTCATCAGTGCTCCGACGCTGACGCCTAAAATCGGAAACTTACCGAAATTGACCATCATATCGGCGAAAACTTTGGAATGGGCCAGCGGTTTCAACATTGCGGACATGGTATTTAGACCGACAAAGATGACTCCGAACCCAAAGATAATTTGGCCGAGATATTGCAGGTTTTTGCGTTTGGGAAAAAAGTAGAGGGCAAAACCGATAGCGGTAAGGATGTAGGCGTATTCACCAAGTTTAAAGGCGATTAACTGGGCGGTCATCGTGGTCCCGATGTTGGCGCCCATAATTACTCCGATGGCCTGGGGGAGGCCGAGCAGGCGGGCGTTGACGAAGCTGACTAACATCACCGTGGTGGCGCTGCTGCTTTGAATGATGGCGGTTACTAGGGCCCCAACCATCATTCCGATGAAGGGATTTTTGGTTAGGGTTTCGAGAATTTTACGTAATTTTTCTCCGGCTGCTTTTTTTAAACCTTCGCTCATCAGGTTCATGCCGAAGATGAACAAGGCCAGACCGCCGGCTACTCCGAAGAGTATTTCTTTCATGAGATTCCTCCGTCCAAAATTAATCTATGGGCTTTTCAAAAACTAATATTCGGTTTTTTACCCCCAAAACCTGCTGATCTTAAAGGTTAAATTAATCCTGATTTAAGAATAAATAGGTGTTATGTTAAATTGTTATTAATAAAAATAAAGGTCATGTTGTTTTTCCCCAAAAATGTCGTTACGGGCGTTAACGAAATTGTAATTGATTAACTAATCACTTCAGGGAAAGGGATAACTTTTCCGAGATTATCTTGTCTTTTTTTCACAATATTTGATATAATGGAGAAAAATTATGAGGCCGAATCAGGAGGTAGCCGGAATAGCGGGTTTGGCCGTTCCTCGGACGGTGAGCAACTTGTAGGGGCGGGCCTATGTGTCCCTCGGCTGATACCCCGGATGCGTTTTTTAGGCAATTTCGACGCCGAGCGACTAGAAAGGATGATCACATGCCAATTGAGCAAATTGCAATTTTAGATTGTGGCGGGCAATATACGAAAGTCATTGACCGAAAAGTCCGGGAAATGGCGGTGAAGTCGGATATTTTTCCGATTGGAGTGGCTTTGGAGACTCTCCGGAATTATCAGGGGATTATTCTCTCGGGCGGCCCGGGGAGCGTTTGGGCGGATAACCCGATCGAATATGACGGACGCCTTTTTGAATTGGGTATACCAATCCTCGGGATCTGTTACGGCATGCAATTGATTAACCGGCATTTCGGAGGGGAAGTCCGGCCCGGCGTGAAGACTGAATATGGAGAAATGGCCATCTCCGTTGCCACCGATTGCCCATTATTCGCCGGAATGGCCGAACGGCAAACAGTGTTGATGAGCCACGGCGACTCCGTGACCCGTTTGGCGGCGGGCTTTACGGTAGCGGCGAAGTCGGGGGATGTCTATGTAGTGATTGCCGATGGCAGGCGCCGGATCTACGGTGTCCAGTTTCACCCGGAGGTGGATTTGACCGTCAACGGCAAACAGATGCTGGCGAACTTTCTGTTTGAAATTTGTGGTTTGAGCGGTAATTACACCCTGGATGACCGGATTTTGACCGCCATCGCCAAGATCCGGGAGAAGGTCAAAGATAAGCAAATTTTAGTGCTGGTCAGCGGGGGAGTCGATTCGGCGGTTAGCGCCGTCCTGCTTTTGAAGGCTTTAAATCCGGATCATGTCTACGCCATCCATATTGACCACGGCTTGATGCGGAAGAACGAGAGCGACATTGTCTGTGAAAACTTGAAGGAACTGGGTTTGAAAAATTTACTCCGTGAAAACGCGGCGGAGATCTTTTTCAATACGCCGGTTGAAAGCGGCGGCAAGCTGGTCGGACCGTTAACCAAGGTCACCGATCCCGAGATTAAACGACAGATTATCGGGGATATCTTTATTCAAGTGACCCGGAAAGCGGCGGAGAGTTTAAATTTGGACTTTGACAGGACTTTTTGGGCGCAGGGCACTTTACGTCCGGACCTGATCGAAAGCGGCAATCCCGATGTCTCCGGTTATGCGCATAAGATTAAGACCCATCATAATGATGTTGATATCGTCCGCCGCTCCCGGGAGAAGGGGCTGGTAGTGGAGACCAACTGGGACTGGCATAAGGACGAGGTGCGTCAAGTTGCCCGGACGCTGGGAATTAAGGAGAGTATTGCCGCCCGGCAACCTTTCCCCGGGCCGGGATTGGCGATCCGGCTGATTTGTAATGATAACGCCGCTCAAGTTAGCGCGGAACAGGCCGCCCACTTTCAACAGGTGATGACGGAGCTGAACGCCGGATATCAAGGGACCGTTCTGCCGCTCAAGAGTGTCGGAGTGCAGGGCGACTGCCGGAGTTACCGTTATTTAGCCGCGGTTTGGGGCGACGGCTTGGCGCTGGACTGGGAGCAAATTTACCATATTGGCAAACATCTGCCCAATCAGGTTAATTTCATTAACCGGGTCGCCTATGTGTTAAATAAAAAGCAACCGGAAGGCCCGCTCCGGACTTATGAGATGTATCTTAACCCGGAGAATGTCGACCTGTTAAGGGAGCTGGACCATATTATCGTCCAAAATCTGAATATCCCGCCAATCAGCCAGATCTTTGCCGTCCTGTTGCCGGTCGGCGTCGCCAAACGGTATTCGGTGGCGATTCGGACTTTTATTACCAACGACTTTATGACCGGTCGGCCGGCTATTATCGGTACGGATCTTGCTCAAGAACGAGTGGCCAAAGTGGTGGAGTTGATTGAAAGTCAATTTCCGCAGGTGGATCTGATTTTATACGATGTAACCAGCAAACCGCCGGCTACGGTGGAGTGGCAGTAGCGCGTTAATGCGCTACTCGTCGTCGTGGTTCGTGGTTCGGAGTTTACCAAAATCACGGCCAGTTGATTGCCGGTTGCACGGAAGGCGGACGACGAATCCGAAAGACTTCCGGCGAAGCATTTAAATAATTATGCCGGCTCCGGAAATGGGAGATGCAGCAGGCGCATGATCTCCTTCTGCGTTTCGTACGCCCGAAGAGCGATGAAATCACAAAAGGGTTCAGGGTTACCCTTGTTCTGGTACTGGCGGATAGTATCGTTATATTCCGCCCGGAGAACCGGTGGAATAATAGCCAGTTGATAGCCGCCCTGTATCAGTGCCAGGTTCATGATGAGACGGCCCGTTCTACCGTTGCCATCAATGAATGGGTGGACGCTTACAAATTTGAGATGTAGTAATCCGGCAAAGGTCACGGGATGATACTTTTCTCTCTCCTTGACAATCCAGGCGTCCAATTTGGACATGCGTTCGTCTAGCTCATCCGGACGAGGGAACACGTATTCAGACCCGGAAACCACGACCGGCTGTTTCCGCCAGATTCCGGCGTTCTCCTCGTCAATTTCCTTGTAAAACAGGCGGTGCATGGTTTTAATATCTGACACGGAAATACGCCGCTCTCCTATCAAAGTAAACATGAAATCGTATGCCTTGCCATGACCCACTGTCTCATAAAAATCCCGAAGCGGCCGGCCGCCGATCGTCAGACCGTCTTCAAGTACCACCTTCGTCTCGCTGATGGTGAGGGTGTTCCCTTCAATGGCATTACTCGACCAAGTGAGGCCGATGCGGTAATAGTTCTTCAACTGCTCCAGCATATGACCCTCGAAAGGGCGAACCGCGCCGATTGCCTTGTGGCAGAGGTCAATTTTTTCATAGTTCGTCATTGCGTTATCCTCCTTCTTATATTTTTGTTCCATCGGGAAACTCAAAAAAGGAGGAATAAGTAGCACCAAGTGCTTTGGCTATCTTGTCGAGTTCCGCCGTTTTGAATTTGTCGGTTTTCATTCTTTGA
This sequence comes from Bacillota bacterium, assembly GCA_050115405.1. GTDB lineage: Bacteria > Bacillota > UBA4882 > UBA8346 > UBA8346 > DATCLA01. Next base: position 4,725 of record JASFQO010000040.1, on the reverse strand, counting down.
TTGAAAGCCTGCGGTGTTGAGCCTATTTCTTTGGACAACCAGGCCTCGCTTTTATTGATAAACGCCAGAGCCATCTTTATTTTTTGCGTGTTTGTCAATATAATCACCTCTTCTTATAAAGTATAGCACTATGACGGGATAATGCAAAGGATAACATTGATATAATAAAGAAATTATTTTAATAAATATAGAAAAACCTCTAAAAATATCCTTGACATTATCAAGGTTTTCATTTATTAAGAAAAGGAAGTTGTGGCTTGACTTTTTAACAGGCAAATGATATATTTTATGAAATGACTTATAATTCCATGATTAACCTAAAACGATGACAGGAACAAGTTGGCGGCGTTAAGCGGCAGAGAGGGAAGGTCGGCGGCTGAAAGCTTTCCCGGACTGAAACCGGCAATACCATCCTGGAGCGGAATTTTGAACGTTGCTTCCAAATATATATTGGAACGCGGCCAGTAAGAATTCCCGGCGCGGCCGTTATCCGTTACGAGTGGGTATGACGCCAACAAAGGTGGAACCGCGGAAGTGAAGTCTTTCGTCCTTTAGCCAAGGATGAAGGGCTTTTTTAGTGTGGAAAAATGGGTCTCCCATTTTACCATCAACTTTTGTGCCTGCTAACGAAGCGCAGGCATGTTGGTTAATTTGGATTTCCGGTCCATGCCAAACTGCAGTTGTTAATTGCTGACGGCTAAGTGATAATAGCTAAAAAATACGAGAGGTGATTGTGATGCACAACCGACAAGTAAATATCGGGATTTTGGGATTGGGGACCGTTGGAACCGGGGTCGCCCGGATTCTTTTGGAACAGCGGGATTTATTACAGACCCGTACGGGGTTGGCGTTTAATCTGGCGGCCATCGCCGAGTTGGACTGGAGCAGAGAACGCGATCTGGATTTAACCAAGGTCAATTGTCTTTCCAACGTTAACGAGCTTTTGGAGAACCCGGATATTGACGTGATTGTCGAAACGATTGGCGGCTACGAGCCGGCGTTTAGCTTTATCGCCACGGCATTGCGCAACCGGAAACATGTGGTGACGGCCAATAAGGCCTTGATTGCCACCCGAGGTCGGGAATTGTTCAAATTAGCCACGGAAAACCGGGTCAACCTAATGTTTGAGGCGAGCGTAGGCGGAGGAATCCCGATTATCAAGGGACTACGCGAAGGCTTGGTGGCCAACCGGATTATTAGTATCTACGGGATTTTAAACGGTACTTCCAACTATATCCTGACCCGAATGCACCAGGAAGAGTTGGAGTTTGAGGCGGCCTTAAAAGAAGCGCAGTTAAAAGGGTTTGCCGAAGCCGATCCGACCTTGGACATCAGCGGCGGGGATGCGGCCCATAAGTTGACCATCCTGGCGTCGCTGGCGACTTCCGGATTTGTGGACTTTAAAGATCTGTTGGTGGAAGGGATCACAAACATTACCAAATTGGATATTCAATTCGCCAAGAATTTCGGCTATACTATCAAACTATTGGCAGTGTTACATGACATGGAGGACGGGATTGACGCCCGGGTGCATCCGACCCTGATTCCGAATTCGCATCTGTTGGCCGCGGTCAGCCGGGAGTTAAACGCGATCTTCGTTAAAGGTGATTTTGTCGGCGATACCATGTTTTACGGCCCGGGCGCCGGGGAACGGCCGACCGCCAGCGCGATTGTCGGTGATATCGTTGATCTCTCCAAGGATTTATTGCTGGAGGAGGGAGCCCGCTATGCCGCGCCGACGATTAATCCGGATCAGTCGGTCAAAATTGTCCCGGTCGATCGGATTCGCAACCGTTTTTACTTAAGGTTCTTTACCCTGGATGAACCGGGCATTATCGCCAAAATTGCCGGAGTCTTGGGCGAACATGGCATTTCGATTGCTTCAATGGTGCAATTAGAAGCTCATGAGGCTGACCATTATATCCCGATTGTGCTGTTGACCCACGATGCGACGGAAGCCGCCATGAATCAGGCGTTGGAAACGATCGGCCGGTTTCCTTTTGTCCGGGAGAATTATTTGAAGCTAAGGCTGTTTTAAACTAAAAGCGCAAAAACGGGGGTAACCTCGTCTTTGCGCTTTTGGTTTTTCTAAGGTTTTTTTAAAGTAAAATCGTGCTCGCCGATATTGCGTAGCAAAATGCCTTCTTTAGTAAATTCAAAAGTCAGGCGGACTTTCATGGTAACGGTTAATTCAAAAATGCGGTCCGTCCCTTGGATTTTTTTATTATTGCCATTCTTGCCAACCTCCGGCAGGAGAACCAATGGCGAAAGCGAAAATTTATAACCGATTTGTCGACCATAATTCGGGGTAACTATGATGATTGATGATAATTACCAAAGAAAGAGGTGCGTTTTTTGCTTAAAAACCGGCGGGTAATCATAGTGATCATTGGCTTAATGATGTCATTCGGCCGGCCGGCGCATCCGGTCAGTGCCGCCACAGAAAACTCTTCCCTGACGTTCATGTCCTCCCTGGGTTCGGGTCCAAACTGTGAGTGTAAATTACCTGACAGTAATTTTTACCCTAATTTCCATGCTTGCACTGCGTTTGCAAGTACAACACGCGGAAAGCAAACACCAACGTGTTTTCATCCTGCTGCGGTGCGGGAGTTCGGCGTTTCCTGTCTTGAGGATGCCAAATATATCCTGACTTCCCCGGGGAAATGGGGCCTGACGGAATGGCTCGGGGCGGCGCTGGCGATCGGGACAACCCTGGCGTTATATGAGGCCGATGCCCATATTAGGGAGTCCTGGCAAAAAAATCGCAGCGACTTTGGGGATGATCTTTTCGGTCTGGTCGGCAAGGCCGGGCATGTCGGCTTCCTGGCGCCGGCTTTGGGGCTTTGGTACTGCTACGGCAAGCGGGACGGTAATGTCCGGACTCAAGAAGCCGCCCGGGTTGCTTTGGAAAGTTTGACGGTGACCGCCGGGCTGACCGCGGCGGTGAAATTGGCCTGCCACCGCAGCCGTCCGGATACCGGGGACGGTCCCCGTTCCTTCGGCGGGGTTGGCGGTTCGCTGGACGACGATAAATTGTCTTTTTGCTCCCTGCATAGCGCGGCGGCGTTTTCCGTCGCCACAGTGCTCGCGGATTATTACCGGAACCAACGTTGGGCGCCGGTATTGGCCTATGGGAGCGCCACCCTGGTTGCCCTGTCGCGGATTAACGACGATCGGCATTGGAGTTCCGATGTTTTCGCCGGAGCGGTCCTGGGTTATTATACCGCCAAAAAAATTCTGGCGCGGCGGTCCGTCCAAGGCGCAACGGTAACAATTACGCCGATGATCACCGAACAGGGTTGGGCGCTTACGGCGCAATATCGGTTTTAGGACGGGATTGGTTTTTGCAAACGGCGAAATGAGTCAAGGAACCGTCCCCTGACTTAACAAGGTTCCAAAAAATAAATGGAAGTAGTTAACATAAAAGATAATAACATGTAAAATATAAACATAACAACCGAAAGGGGTGCCTGTGATGAAAGGAAATGAATAAAAATCCGGAAAAACTTGGCTTGATCTTTCAGAAGAAGAATTAGAACGTTTGTCTGAGGTTATTGCTTGTATGTACGGAAGACAGACTACCCCGACGATTAGTCGTCAGATTGATTGGTAGGCAAAAGGCCCACTTTTAAGTGGGCTTTCAATATATATTTAAGGACAAGATAAATATGCGCCTAAAAACCAAGTTTGTTATTCAATGCAAACTGGAAGACAAGACAACATTTGATTATCTAATACTTCAAGGCCAGGATGCCGAGTTATGGCAAACTAATCAATATGAATCAATGGATAGTCAAACCATCAGTGAATTATGTTCCAAATTTTTTTTAATCCGCAATATATCGGATGACAATTTACTGCTTCAAAAAGCTTACAGTTTGTTTGCAAAAAAAAAGTCCTTATTTCCATATATCTTTCTTTCAACAAACTGAAAAAGGGATTTGCGAAATTTACGATTGAAATTGTTTCCAACGGTATCCACACCGAAAACTTCACCGATTTTTTCGAGGAATATCATAGTGTAATCCAAAATATTCGTTTTACCCTAAATGGTCCGCCAAAAGTTCATGATTCACGCTGAATTTTTATTCCAGTACAGGTAGTTGAACCAATAGCTTAGTCAGTCAATTTAGAAATATAGCATACTAATACGAAAAAAACACATAGTTTGGCAGGCCGCCTAAGACGCGACAGTGGACCGTCCCTGAGCTCAGGAAACGCTAAGACCAATTGAGATCTTTGCCGGTCGACATGATCTCTTTGACAAAAGGATTGTCGGCGAATAAATCCGAATAATAAAAACCCATTGGCTCAATACAGACTTCTTTATATTTTCTGGCTAATGAAAATAAGAAAGAATTAATTTCAATTGAATTTTGGTTAGCAAAGTTTTCCGAAAAAATAGCCAAATCAACATCGCTATAATTATTATATGTTCCCTTGGCATACGAACCGTAAAGGATCGCTTTGTTGATTTTTACATACTTTTGGACATCACTGAGATAATTGCGGATGATTTGATTTATTTTTTCATTGTTAACATCCATTTGAATACCTCCGCAGCCTGATCTAATATCCGTTTTGCTTCTGGTTTGTCAACCAGTTTTGATACTTTTTCCTTAAAAGACGGATATCTTCCCTCTAAATAAATTGCGGCCAATTTATCAAATAACCGTAAATATGATTCGGCGATATCAATTTTCAATAAATCGGTCACTTTTTCAA
>JASFQO010000039.1:0-9785 GCA_050115405.1 Bacillota bacterium | reverse complement strand
CCTGACGCGGCCTTCTTCCCGAGAGCACTGCCCTTCTCGGTAATGGCGGTGATAAAATAGCCTTCCTCACGTAATTTCAACGCCACATCGTGGCTACTCGCCGCCTCCATCTGCCCGGCGGCGGAATAGCCGTTTCTATTTTTAACCTGATACTGAAAAACCGGCATCCTTGCTCCCTCCTAAACTCGTCACTCGTCGCTCGTCGTTCGTCGTTCGGAGAACCAAAACAAAACTCGTGGCTCGTCGTTCGGAAAACCAAAACCAAAACTCGTCGTTCGTCGCTCGTCGTTCGAGGTTGAATCAATTCGGCTTATTTCAGACGCAGTTCTACTATCCACTAACACTATCCACTGCCGAAGGCATTCACGCCACCCCGATATGCTTTTTAAACTCATCCGCATCGCTACAGCGCAACAAAGCCTCTTGCAAACTGATCATCCGCAAATCGTAAAATTTGCGCAAAGAACTATCCAAAGTATGCATACCCAGCTTACCGCCGGTCTGTATCACCGTCGGCAGTTGGTAGGTCTTGCCTTCCCGGATCAGATTGCGGACGGCGCTGGTAGTGAAGAGAATCTCCGTCGCCATGACCCGCCCCGGTTGGTCCAACCGCGGGATCAACTGTTGGGCAATTACGCCTTGCAATGTCAAGGCCAACTGCATCCGGATCTGCGTCTGTTGGTGGGGCGGAAAGACGTCGATCACCCGGTCCACCGTCTGCATCACATCATTGGTATGTAAAGTGGCAAAGACCAAATGCCCGGTCTCCGCCGCTGTCAAGGCGATCTGAATGGTCTCCAAATCACGCATCTCACCGACCAGGATCACATCCGGGTCTTCACGCAGGGCGGCCCTTAAGCCATCACTGAATGAATCGGTATCCGTCCCAACCTCACGCTGGTTGACGATACTCTGTTTATGCCGGTGCAGATACTCGATCGGATCCTCTAAAGTTAAAATATGGCAGTTACGCCGTTCATTAATCAAGTCGACCAACGCCGCCAAAGTGGTGGTCTTGCCGCTGCCGGTCGGCCCGGTTACCAAGACAAGCCCCCGCGACTTTTCGGTCAATGAGATGACCGACTGGGGCACGCCCAGTGTCTCCAATCTGGGTATCTCCGTGGGGATCGCCCGCATTACCACTGAAAAAACGCCCCGCTGCCGGAAGACATTGACCCGAAACCGGGCGACGCCCGGCAGACCGTAGGAAAAGTCAACTTGTCCCGTACTTAACAACGTCTGTTTCCGAGCTTCATCCAAAATCCCGGCAATCAATTCACAGATCAAATTGTTCGATAAAACATTCATACCGGAAAGCGGCACCAATTCACCATATATACGAAGCATCGGCGGCCGGCCCACCGTCATATGTAGGTCCGACGCCTTCTCCTGCACCGTTGTCTCCAATAATTCCCGCAGTTCCATCTGTAATCACATCCTTGTTGTTCAATCATTCGAATACGCCGCTTTGACTACCTCCTCAATCGTGGTCCGGCCTTCGAGCGCTTTGATCAGACCGTCCTGAAACAAAGTCCGCATTCCGCTCCGCATCGCGGCTTCCTTCAAAACCCCGGCCGGTACATTTTGAGTAACCAGCGAACGCAACTCCGAGTTCATCACCAATACCTCATGAATCGCCAGGCGCTTGCTGTAACCGGTATCATTGCATTGCCGGCAACCTTTGCCCCGATAGAAGATGAGCCGGTCCGGAGGAAAATCCCCCAACGCATTAGTGACCACCGGATATAACGGGGCATCCGGGATTAACCGATACGGAGTTTTGCAATTGGGACAGACCCCGCGAATCAAACGTTGCGCCAGGATGGCCACTACTGTCGAAGCGGCCATAAAGGGCTCAATCCCCATATCCACCAGCCGGTTAATCGAGCCGGGGGCATCATTGGTATGTAAAGTCGACAATACCAAATGCCCGGTCAACGCCGCTTGAGTCGCGATTTGCGCCGTCTCCCGGTCGCGAATCTCACCGACCATGATAATATCCGGGTCTTGCCGTAAAAAAGCCCGCAAGGCCATTGCAAAGGTCAGACCGGCCTTCACGTTGACTTGCACCTGATTGACGCCGGGGATCTGGTACTCCACCGGGTCTTCCACAGTCATCAGATTCATGTCCGGTGAATTCAGCTCATTCAACACTGCGGAAAGAGTGGTCGATTTCCCGCTGCCTGTCGGTCCGGTCACCAGGATAATGCCATGCGGCTGGTTATACACCGCCCGAAACATCTCCAGCGTATCGGGGAGAAAACCGAGACTCTCCATTTTGTTCAGGATATTGCCTTTATACAAAATCCGCATGACAATTTTTTCCCCAAAAACCGTAGGGGTGGAGGATACCCTCAGGTCAATGGCCATTCCCTCAACTTTTATCTGAATCCGCCCGTCCTGCGGCACCCGCTTTTCGGCAATATTCATCCCGGACATGATTTTGACCCGGGAAATAATGGCCGCCTGGGTATTCCGCGGCGAGGTCATCTCTTGTCTTAAGCGGCCGTCCACCCGATACCGGATGACAATCTCCTTTTCATTGGGCTCAAAGTGGATGTCACTGGCCCGGACCTTCACTCCCTGGGTAATCACCAGGTTGACCAGCCGGACGATCGGCGCCTCATCAATCGCCGCCTGCGCTTCATCCGGCGATTCCTCCGCTGGCGGCGCTTCGATCTCGACATCCAGGTCCTTGAAGACTTCCTTCACCGAACTGGAGATGCCATAATATTTGTTGACAGCTTGGTTCAAATCATCTTCAGTGACGATCACCGGCTGAATGTCCATTTTCAAGGTCAATCGCAGGTCGTCGAGCGCAAAAACATCGGTGGGGTCCAACATTCCCAGAATGAGACGATTTTTATTTTTTTCCACCGGAAATACTTTATATTTTTTCACCAGATTCTCCGGGACCAACGCTAATACTTCCTCATCAATCTGGCGTTTCGCGATTACTACATGCGGAATGCCCAACTGGAACTCCAGGACTTCAATTAGATTATGTTCCGTAAAAAAACCTTTTTTCACCAAGATGTTGCCCAACCGTTGCCCGGAACGTTTCTGTTCCTCCAAAGCCTGTCCTAACTGTTCGGAAGTGATGACACCCGTTTGCACAAGTAAGTCGCCCAATCTTTGCTTATTTTGCATTGCCAAAGGATGTTCCCCCCATTATATATTAACATAAATTAGCAGATATAGATTTATTTTTTAAAAAAGAAAATCTTTATTTTCATTTTATTCCATGTTTCTCCAAAAGTCAATAATATATCCTTAAAAATGGTAAAAAATTTAATTAATTGGTAATAATCCATGATAGTCAACCTTGCAAACACTGTAATTCCTCTCTTCTGCTTAAATTTAATCCTTACCTAAAATAATATCATTAATTCCGCCCCTCCAACCAAGGTTAAATACTAATATCGATTTGATACAATTTAAGCCAATAATGAATTTGCAACAAAAAGGCTAATAACTGCGGCCCGGTCATTAATTGTCCGAACCATGGCGTCGTTATGCTTTCGGAATTTAATAAGCTTTCCAGCGTGGCTCCGTCCAACAGCTCCCTTAAAGTTGTATTTTCCTTCCAAATATTACAAAATTCATTTTGTACCGCCACAAAATAATCGGGCCGGTAAATTTTGGGATAAGGATTCTTTTTTCGTTCCAATATCTCCCGTGGTAGCGCCTCCCGAAACGCTTCCCGCAAGACTCCTTTCTCCCTTCCCTGCCAATTTTTATACTCCCAGGGAATGTTCCAGACATACTCCACCAGTTCATGGTCACAAAAAGGCACCCGGACCTCCAAGCCGGACGCCATACTCATCCGATCTTTCCGATCCAGCAATACCGCCATAAACCAGTTCAGGTTGAGATAAAACAGTTCCCGGCGCCGGGCCGTTTCGGCATCATCCGTGGCGCACCGGGGCGTTTCCGCCACACTCTCGCGGTAGCGCTGCGCAACATATTTTTCCAATTGTAACTTTTCACGTAGCCAGGGTTGAAGGAGTTTTTCCCGCAACGATACCGCCCGCGACCACGGAAAAGTCCCACCGTCAGGCAGCGGCGGTTGCCGGAACCAGGGATACCCGCCAAAGACTTCATCCGCGCATTCCCCGGACAAAGCCACGGTAGTTTCGGCTTTGATTGCCCGACAAAACAGCCACAATGAAGCATCAATATCCGCCATGCCCGGTAAATCCCGCGCCGCTACCGCGGGGGCCAGGGTCTCGGTTAACTGCGGCGTCGTTAGAACCACCCGGCGATGATCGGTCGCCAAATAGCGGGACATCAGCGCCACCCAAGGCTCGTCGGCATCCGGTTGAAAAGCGTCCGCTTGAAAATATCGCTCATTATCAAGATAATCAACCGAGTAACTGCGTAAACTCCGGCCGCTTTGGCGGTAAACCCCGGCCGCCGTCGCCGTGATAATACTGGAGTCCAATCCCCCCGACAAAAAGGTCGCCACCGGCACATCCGCCACCAGTTGCCGCCGGATGGCCTTGGTCACCAAATCCCGCACCCGTTCCACAGTGGTCGGAAAATCATCGGAATGCGGGGCGCTGACCAACTCCCAATAGCGCCGGGTCCGTAAACCGCCCCGGTCAAACTGAAGAAAGAAACCGGGACGCAATTCCGCCACCCCTTTGAAGACCCCATGTCCCGGAGTACGCGCCGGTCCCAGTCCGAACACTTCCGCCAGGCCCTCCCGATCCAGTTCCGCCTTCATCCCCGGATGGGCCAGTAAAGCTTTTAATTCGGAGGCAAACAGCAGCCCTGACCCCATTCGGGTGTAAAAAAGCGGTTTGACACCCATCCGGTCGCGCGCCAGATAAAGCCGCTCGGCAGATACATCCCAGACGGCGAAGGCGTAAATTCCGTTAAAATGCCGCACGCAATCCGGACCCCACTCGATAAACGCCGTCAAGACCACCTCGGTATCGGAATACGACTGAAAACAATGGCCGCGCTCCTTAAGTTGGGTCCGCAGTTCTTCGGTGTTATAAAGCTCACCGTTATAGACCAGGACATATTCGGCGGCGCCCCTGGTCCGGACCATCGGCTGGCCGCCCCCCGCCGGATCAATCACGATTAAGCGGCGGTGTCCCAAGGCCGCCGCCGGCGCCTGCCAATAGCCCGCCGCATCCGGCCCGCGCGGCGTTAAGCGGGCGGTCATCGCTTCCAAAACCGCCCCTTGCCGGGTTAAATCTTCATCCCAACTAATCCATCCGGTAATCCCGCACATTTGATTTTCCTCCTTAGCATCCGGAAAATCGCGCCATCCGTCGTTCGTCGTTCGGAGTACCAAATTCATCTTAATTCATCTTATTTAGTTGGCAAAACGCTACGGCGAACCACGAACTACAAACGACGAGATTAACTTCTCTTTGACTCATCCTATGCGGCAGCCGGCCGCATATTACCTTGTCCCTGCGTCTTGCTTCGCTTGCTTCTTATTCCCCCTGCTGCCTCCTTGAAGGCTTTTGATTTTTTTCTTCCCCGCCGAAGTTCATTGATTGCGGAAAGACACAGGGACGGTTATTGTGACAATAACCGTCCCTGTGTCTTTTACAAAGGAAACGGACTGAAATTACCATACTCATCAAAATCAAAATCAATCTGCTCTTTTTCAATTATATAATTGGAATTCCCTCGTATCTACGGAAGATAAATTTGAATTCATTCAAAATTACGTAACGGGAATGGCAATAGGTCAAGTCGACGGTATTATTCTATTTTATTTAAACGGCGACGAAGCTATTTACAAATTCCTGCTAACTTTAAAATCCAAGATACCTATAGTAAATATCAGTTGGGACATTAACAATACGGATTACGATTCCGCTGTTGTCGTCGACGTAGCGGAAGGTATCTATAATGCGACCAAACATCTTATTGATTTGGGTCATCAATGGGCAAAGAAGCAATGAAATTGATTACATCTAAAATTAATAAGCGCCGAATTAAGCCCAGACAAATTATTCTGAATTCACAGGTCATAATCAGAAAATCCACCGATAAAAATGTTCCGGTTGAATTATAATGCCGCTTACTTAAGCAGCAAAGCCATTCCGGCAATGCCGGACAAAGACATCACTCTGACTGTCCGGGGTTTTTCCGCCCCGCAGACCGCCGCCGCCCAAATCAAACTGATTAAACAAAGACTAATGAATCCGTTCCGCCCCAATCGTTTCATCTTGGTACCATCGCTCTCCCTCATTGTTGTTAATTGACGTAAAATAAGTATAATCCGGCAACGCTTTGACAACCGGACCGGCCGCCAGATATTGCCGCATCCCCCGCACTGCGGCCAACGCCCCCGCCAAAGTGGTGGTGATAGGGATGCCGCGGGCCACCGCCGTCCGGCGGACCAATATTGCCTCTTCGTGATCCCGGTCCGGGGCCGCGGTACCGATGATCCAATGGACTTTACCGTTTTTAATCCAATCCAGAATATCGGGCCGGCCGGCCCCGACATGATTCACCGCCCGACACTGCAATCCCTGGTTTTGCAGGAACTCCGCCGTCTCTTCCGGCGCAATCAACGCAAAACCCAGATCGCTTAATTCTTTGCCCAGCGGCGCAAAAACGCGTTGTTCTTCACTGCGGATCTTCAGATAGACTACGCCTGAAAACGGCATTTGTTCGCCCGCCGCCAACTGGGCCTTGATAAAGGCCATTCCGAAATCTTGCGCCATGCCCAGCGCCGCACCGCTTGACCGCACCGCGCCGCCCAATACCGGATCGCCGGAAGGAAAACGGTTAAAGGGAAAGACCGCTTCTTTAACCGCAGTAAAATTGGGCCGGGTAGCCGCAGCAAGCTTTTGCGCCTTCAAGGTCTGGCCTAAAATTGCCCGGGTAGCGACGGCGACCCATGGCCGGCCGGTCGCTTTGCAAATCAATGCCGCCAATTGACCGACTCCCGGGCGCGCCTCCAAAAACGCCAGGCGATTGCGGAGTACGGCAAAACGGGCCCAAAACAAGCCGCGGACTTTCAAGGCCCTGGTCAACTGCAGGGCCGCCGCGCCCGCCTGATCAATCAGTTCCGCAGCCAAACTATATGGCGGCAAGGAACAGGCGCTATCATTCAGGTTAATCCGGGGTTCCTCAATCTGTTCCACGATCCCGGTGATCCAGGCGGTCTCGCCGTCGGCAATCGTCTCCACTACCAATCCCCGGTGGGCGGCGCTTAATTGTTCCGGAGCCACCCGCTCCAGTCCGGCTTGGGCTAAAACCATGCGCAACCGTTCCGGAGCAGCGAGCCAACTGCAGACTGCCGCCCGATTACCGTACAGTTTAACCCCATTAGCCGTTAACTCCGTCTGCAGCCGTTCCCCCGCCTGTCCGGCAAAATCGAGCAAGACCCCCGCGCCGGACGATACCTCCCGGAGACTGCCGATGTCTTCCGGAGTTAAAGGTTCCAGATAAATCCGGCCGCATTGCGGAGCAGCCAAGGCTAACGTATAGGGATTGGAGTCCACCAGTGCCCATTGTTCTCCCAGCGCCGCAATCCCGGCAATCGCCTGGACAAGACAGTAATCCACTTCCGCCCCGCCGCCAATCTGATGCGGGCCGCCGCCCACCAGCACTATGCCGGGAAGCGGCTCGGACTGCGGCGCGCTATCAGCGGCATAGGTGGAAAACCACAACAATGGAGGGCCGGCGGATCCGGCGCCGCCTATGCCCCGATATCCCGGGATGATTCCCTGCTGCTCTCGAGCCTTGCGTACCTGTTCCGTCCCGGTCAAAAAAAGCCGCGCCAAATAACGGTCGGAAAAACCCCACTCTTTGGCCTGGCGTAAAACCGACGCCGGTAAATTATACAGCGCATAAGTAGTCAATTCCCGCTCCAGTTGCAACAGTTCCCCCAACTCGGCCAGCAGCCAGTCGGGCATGCCGCTCAACCGGACGATCTCCGCCACCGGAAACCCGTTTTGCAACGAAAAGTACACATCATTGAGCGACCTCGGGTCCGGATTGACCAATTTCACTTTCAAATCGCGTTCGGCCAAATTGGTAACGGTTAACCCCGAATCATCGCCGGACAGGCCGTCCCGCTCCGGCTCAAGCGCCCGCGCCGCTTTTTGCAGCGCTTCTTTAAAACAACCGCCCAACCCGATTACCGCCCCGACGGACTGCATTGCCATCCCCAAAACCGGCCGGCCGGCCGAATCCTGCGTGGTGGCGGCAAAACACGGCAACGCCACTCCCTGATAACCCGCCCCCGGACTCCACACGGTCCCGGAAGCCAGAATCTCCGGGCCGAACAACTTCGCCAACGAAGACCCCAACAACAACTTGGTCCAGATCAGGACGAGCGGACAGCCGCAGACCAAAGCGTTTAAAGCGCTCACCATGGTATAATGGAGATTGATATTACTAAGCACCCATTCATTAGTAGCCGGATGGTGGGCAAATCGGAAGTTCGCCCCCCCGACCAGTTCTAAACGCGCAGACAACTGCAACGCCGCCGCCGTCACCAATTGTAAGTCCGCTGCTTGCAAGCTTGGGGACGGAATTACTTTGATCCGGTCTCCGCCGTGAACCCCGACCGGACCCAGATATTCCAAGGCGGGGAGCGTCAGACATTGACCGTCCTCATCCCGGAGCACCGTCAATTCATATTCGCGCCATCCTTCCCAAGCCTCCTCAATCAAAACCCGGTTTACCGGTGAAAACGCAAATGCCCGCGCCAAAGCGTCGTCAAATTCTTCCCGGTTATAAACCATACTCCCGCCGGCTCCGGCAATGGCGGCTATGGGCCGTAAGGCCACAGGCAAACCCAACTTGAAAATCAGGTCCAACCCTTCGTTAATACTGCAGACGACAGCACCCGGTTTTGCTTTCCAACCGTCCGCCACAAGTAATTCCCGCAGTCCCGTCAACTGGTCCGCCGCCGCCAATTGCGCCGGATCCGCCCCCAGAATTTTGAGGTGATATTTCGTCAATACATTCCGCTCCGCCAAACCGACGAGGAGATTTAAAGCAACCCGACCGCCCCACAGCGCCATAATGCCGTCCGGTTTCTCCCTGGCAATAATCTGCTCGACATTGGTTACGGTAAGCGGCTCAATATAGGTCCGCGCCGCCGGTATCTCGGTAGCCACCGACGTCAGGTTACTGTCAATCAGCACTACTTTTATGGCTTCTTCCTGTAAAAAACGGCAGACTTGCCAAACTGCGCCGTCTAATTCCGAACCTTGGCCAATCACCTCCGGTCCGGCGCCAAGTACCAGCACTTTTTGATACTTAAAGGGCGATGTCATGCTGCTCCTCCCTTTCACTAATTTATACTATTATTCTACCGGATTTCCCAATAACCTTTCAAGATCCAAAAAAACAACACTGGAAGCTGAAGGCCAATGTCATTAAGCCATGCTTACAAGAAATGGAATAAAAAAGATTTTTTAAATTTTAGGGAGGTAAGGGGGATTTGCCGGATCGGCTACCTTATTAACTGCAAAAAATCAGTGGTTTTATCCAGCTTCCAGCATCAAGCTGCCGGAAGTGCATCAAATTTGTGTAAGCTATCTAAAAATTATCTAAAATAACTTGACATTAACCTTTCAAAATCGTATGATTAGTTTATTACGAAAATTATTTTTAAATATTAAAAATAGTCTATTTACTGTCTAGTGTTAATTTTTAACATCCGTTAACTTTGATCTGCCGACTTATACTTCACACTATATTCACATCGGCTTATCTATAAAGCTAAAGACTATTTTGCAATTAAAAATGGAGGGATTATCATGCGCGCCGGCCGGGAACTTAAAGAAGTGAAA
>JASFQO010000038.1:0-9813 GCA_050115405.1 Bacillota bacterium | reverse complement strand
AAGGGATTAAGGTTTTATTTGACACGGGAGGGTCGGATTTATTTATCCAAAATGCCGCTAAATTGGGAGTAGACTTATTTGATCTGGATTATATCGTCTTATCCCACGGACACTGGGACCATTCCTGGGGATTGGGGCCATTGATCAAATTGTATTTGAGTTCCAAAGCGGAATCGAGACGTCCCAAGGTAATTGCGCATCCCTATGTTTTGCTGCCGAAGCGAAAGCCGGCTACCGGGGAAGAAAACGGCGCGGTAATCACGGCGGAGACTGTAAGCCGGGTGTTTTCCGTTCAATTCAGCAAAACCCCGGTTAAACTCAGCGATCGGTTGATTTTTTTGGGTGAAATCGAACGCAAATTTGCTTTTGAGGAGTTTGAACCGACTAATCAAATTATCTTTCCCGATGGTTCGACTGCCCCCGATTGTCTGGTCGATGATTCCGCTTTGGCATATCAAACTTCGGAAGGCCTGGTGATCATTTCCGGTTGCGCCCATTCGGGTATTTGCAACACGATTGAATACGCTAAAAAAGTCTGTGGGGAACAGCGAATTATCGATGTAATCGGCGGTTTCCATTTGGTTAATCCTCCGGCGGACAAGCTGAAGGGGACGGTGAGCTATCTTGATTCGTTAGGCCTCTCCGCTTTTCACGTCTGTCATTGTGTTGACTTGGCCTCAAAAGTTGCTTTGGCGCAAGTGCGGCCGCTGGATGAAATCCGGGTCGGGAGCCGGCTGAATTTTACTTGAGTCAACGAAGAACCGTCCCTCGACTCAAAAATCGTTGTAGTATTTTGTGCAAAATAACGGTAAAATATTAACAGCAAAAGGAAAGGAGCTGTTAACAATGCCCAATATTAAGCCGATCTCAGATTTGCGAAACTACAATGAAGTTCTGCGCGATATTGCCATAGGCGAACCGGTATTTTTAACCAAAAACGGCAGAGGCAAATTTGCCATTATCGATATCAACGAATATGAGAAAATGAAAGCTTCCCTGAAACTGCTGTCACAGCTCGCTCAGGGCGAACAGGCGGGTAAAGAGGAGGGATGGCTGACTATTGAGGAATTAGAGACCGCACTGGGGATTGAAAATGTTTAAGTTGCAAATTTCACCCGAAGCTAAAAATGATTTAATAGAGATCAAAAGCTATATTTCTCAAGAACTCGGTAGTCCGCAGGCGGCCCAAAAACTGGTTGCCAAAAACACTAAAAGGATACGCGGATTGGCGGAGCATCCGGAAATTGGCGCTCCGCTGACTTCCATCATGGATCTTCAGACCGATTATCGCTTTCTTGTCTGCGCCAGTTACCTGATATTTTACAGATGCGAATCCGGTATTGTTTACATATCAAGAATCTTAATATGGCCGACGGAATTACATGCATATTCTATTTGGCAATTTACCTGATGAAGGAGAATAGAATCATCAAAAGAAGAGATAAAACAAGTGATAGATGAAGAAAATGAAGAAGACGATGTAAGTCAAGTGTGAGTCAGCGAACCGTCCCCTGACTCAATTTGTGTATTGAATCTTGTTCAATAATCAGTTATAATAAAACCTGTTTAATACCGATCGGGACAGACGGCGCCTTTTAAAGGCTTAATAGGGAAAGCGGTTGAACGCCGCTACAGCCCCCGCTACTGTAACCGGGGATGAAATCCGAAGCGCCATTGGAATGTTTTTTCCGAGAAGGCCGGAGAGTAAGATGAACCGGAAGTCAGTATACCTGCCTGCTGTCTTTATACTTTTTGGCCTTCGGAGGGAAGCGCGAAAAGTGTTTTTACTTTTACTTTATGCCGCGCTTTATGAAGAAGAATGCGTGGTTTTTTTATTTCCCAGTTTCATTCCAGGCGGGGAAAGGCCAAAATGATTTGGAATGAGGGGAAATTAGGCAAATAACATTGCGGAGGCGGAAGGGATGTCAATATTCACCGAATGCTGCCAGGGAATCAAACCGTTGGATAAGGCTGCGTCGCAACAAGCGCAAAACCGTTTGGACAGCCTGATTAAACCGTTGGGCAGTTTGGGCAGGTTGGAGGAGATCGCCGTCCAATTGGCGGGGATTAGCGGCCGGGTTATCAAGGAATACTCAAAGCGTTGCGTGATCGTGATGTGCGCCGATAACGGTGTCTGGGAAGAAGGGGTTACTACCTGCCCGCAAGAGATTACTTCATCACAGACAATGAACTTTACCAAGGGAATTTGCGGCATTAACGTCTTAGCCCGGCATGGCGGCGCGGAGGTGCGGATTGTCGATATCGGGGTCAAGGACGAGCTAAGTCAGCCGTTGATTCTCAACCGGAGGATTCGCCCCGGGACCTGGAATATGGCCAAAGGTCCGGCGATGACCCGGGAGGAAGCGGTGCAAGGGCTGGAAATCGGGATCGATCTGGTCGCCCAGTTGGCCGCGGAGGGTTATAATCTCTTGGGTACCGGGGAGATGGGCGCCGGCAATACCAGTACCAGTAGCGCGGTCTTAATGTCCTTAACCGGATGTGCGGCGCAGGCGGCGGTAGGAAAGGGCGCCGGGTTGGACGAGGCCGGTTACAGGAATAAGCGACGGGTGATCGTACAGGCTTTGACGGTCAACCGGCCCGACCCCCATGATCCGCTGGATGTGTTGGCGAAGGTCGGCGGGTTTGATCTGGCCGGCTTGACCGGGTGCTTTTTGGGCGCGGCTTATTACCGCCTGCCGATAGTCATTGACGGTTTTATTGCGGCGGTTGCCGCTTTATTGGCAATCAAGCTGCATCCGCGCGCCCGGGATTTTATGATTCCGTCCCACGCTTCGGCGGAACCCGGGTTTAAACTTGTCATGCGGGAGTTGCGGCTGGAACCGTATTTGAACCTGGAAATGCGGCTGGGTGAGGGGACCGGTTGCCCGTTGGCGTTTCAGATCATTGACGCCGCCACCAAAGTGATCGCGGAGATGGCGACTTTTACGGAAGCGGCTTTGCGTGATGATTATTTGGTAGATATTCGGGGGGAGCAAAAGTAAATTGGGAAAGTTAATCGTAATTACCGGCGGCGTCCGCAGCGGGAAAAGCACTTATGCGGAGAAGTTGGCGCGGGATGCGGGCGGGCCGGTTCTGTACATCGCCACCGCGGTCCCGTTTGACCGGGAGATGCAAGACCGGATCGCCAGGCACCGCGAGCGGCGTCCGGCCGACTGGGATACTTGGGAAGGCGATCGCAATTTGGCGGCGGTGTTTCAAAGCCTTCCGCGCGATTACCGGACGGTGCTCTTGGATTGCGTGACGATCCTGATTACCAATCTTTTATTACAGGCGGAGGGAGCCGAAGCGGGGAATTTAAGCGCGGCGGCCTGGGAGAGGATCGAGCAAAATATTTGGGGGGAAATTCAAGCCTTCTTGACGGCTGCGGCCCAAACAACGGCGATGGTGATCATGGTTACCAACGAGGTGGGAGCGGGGATAGTGCCGGAAAACCAACTGGCGCGGGTTTTTCGGGATATCGCCGGACGAATCAATCAGGCGCTTGCCGTGCGGGCGGACGAGGTCTATTTGGTGGTCTGCGGCTTGCCGGTCAGACTGAAATGAGACCGGTGATTGAGGGGAAAGCCCTATGAAATATTTACTGTTAATGTTGCAATTTTTTACCCGTATTCCCTTACCGCATGCGCCGCCGGCCGATCCGGCGGATTTTCCGCACGGCGTGAAATATTTCCCCGTGGTCGGACTAGTCGTCGGCGTTTTCAACTTCCTGTGCTATCTGCTGTTTAGTCTGGGAGGGTCCAAAATCCTGGCGGCGCTGGGAGTGGTCCTCGCCAATCTCCTGATTACCGGCGCACTCCATCTGGACGGACTGGCGGATACCTGCGACGGTTTATTTTCGGCCCGCGCCAGGGAGAAGATGCTGGAGATTATGCGGGACAGCAGAATTGGGACCAACGGCGCGATTGCCGTCTTTTTCGATTTGGGATTAAAGCTGGCTTTACTTTGGCAAATTGACGGTCCCGACCTGATGCGGGGGATTTTGATTGCCCCGGTGGTCTCCCGGACGATGCTGGTGATTCTTTTATTAACTTGTCCGCCGGCGCGGGCCGGCAGCGGGTTGGGCAATCTCTTTATCGGGAAAACCGACTGGCCATCCAATTTGGGGGCGTTCGCGTTTTGCCTGGCGATTACGGCGGCGGTTTGCGGCTGTCGGGGAATGATCATGATTGGGTTCAATTTAGGGGCGGTCGCTCTCTATCGCCGCCTGGTGTTACGTAAAATCGGCGGCATGACCGGAGATACTTTGGGGGCGATGAATGAAGTGGGTGAAGTTGCGGCGTTGATGGCGTTCTTAATTACTTGATTAGGAAAGGATAGAAAATGCAACTTTATCTGGTACGGCACGGAGTCACGGCGTTAAATGAGAGACAAGTCTATCAGGGTTGGACGGATACGATTTTGACGGCCGGCGGCAGAGTTCAGTGTGAGGCGGCGTGGCGCAAGTTAAGAGATGTTTGCTTTGCTGCGGTAGTCAGTAGCCCGCTTAAGCGGGCGCTGGATTCCGCCCAAATAATCAGCGGGTTTGCCCGGGAGCAAATCAGGACCTCCGAAGCTTTAAAAGAGATTAATTTCGGCGTCTGGGAAGGATTAAGCCATCAGGAGGTTGAGCGGCGCTATCCCCGGGAGTGGCGGGCCTGGTGCGCGGACTGGCAGGGTTATGGCCCGCCGCAGGGTGAGAATTTTACCGACTTTTATAGGCGCGTGCGACTTGGCTGGGAGGAATTGGCGGCGAATTACGGCGGGCAAACGGTGCTGCTTGTCAGCCATGCCGGCCCTTTACGGGTGATCGCCGGGATTTTGCTCAATATGCCGGTTGCGGATTATTGGCGTTTAAGCTTTGATTGCGGGTGCTACAGCCGGTTTGAATTTGACAATGGGCTTCCGGTGTTGCGTAAGGTTAACTGTTAATGATGGGACGAAGGGATAAAACAATGTTGCCGATTAAGCACAAAAGCCTGATGATCCAGGGGACGGGGTCTTCGGTAGGCAAGAGCGTCCTCTGTGCTGCCCTGTGCCGGATCTTCACCCAGGACGGTTATCATGTCAATCCGTTTAAATCCCAGAATATGTCTTTGAATTCCTACATTACCCCGGAAGGCTTGGAGATGGGGCGGGCCCAGGTGATGCAGGCGGAGGCCGCGGGCCGGATCCCTTCGGTAATGATGAACCCGATTCTTTTAAAACCGACTTCCGACCGGAAGTCGCAGGTGATTTTCAAGGGGATGGTCCATGCGAATATGGACGCGGTCGAATATTTCGCTTTTAAACCACAGTTGAAAGCGGAGATTCGCCGGATTCACCGGGAGTTGGAACGGCAAAGCGATATTGTGGTGATCGAAGGGGCGGGGAGTCCGGCGGAGATTAATTTAAATCATGAGGATTTCGTCAACATGGGGATGGCCCGGCTGGCCCGGGCGCCCGTGCTTTTGGTCGGCGATATCGACAAAGGCGGAGTGTTCGCCTCTTTATACGGTACGGTTCGGCTGTTGGAACAGGCGGAGCGGCGCCGGATCAAAGGCCTGATTATCAACAAGTTCCGGGGAAGTTACGAGTTGCTGGAACCGGGATTGCGGATGCTGGAGGCGAAACTGAAGATCCCGGTCCTCGGGGTGACGCCGTATTTTCAGCTTGACCTGGAAGAGGAAGACGGAGTCGTCGATTGGGACCGGTGGGGCGTCAACCCGCGCGGGGCTTTGGAGGTGGCGGTGATCCGCCTGCCTTATATGGCTAATTTTACCGATTTTAACGCTTTAAAACGTTTCGACGACGTCCAACTGCGGTTTGTCGGACACCCCACCGAGCTGGGACGGCCGGATCTGGTGATTATTCCGGGCAGCAAGAGTACGATCGGTGATCTCGAATACCTGCGCCGTTCGGGAATGGCCGGGCGGATTCAGGCGGTCCGGCAAGCCGGCGGGTCGATCTTTGGAATCTGCGGCGGTTATCAAATGTTGGGAATGGAAGTCAACGACCCCGGCCGGGTGGAGACGGACGCAGCGCACAGTCCGGGTTTGGGACTGTTACCGGTTGTGACCGAGTTTAAGGCGCAGAAGACGACCAGTGCCGGCGGAGGAGTCGACCGGTTGTTTCAGACTCCGGTGCGCGGTTATGAGATTCATATGGGCGAAACCCGGATTACCGGCGCGGCCAAACCATTGTTGGATCTGGAAGAACGCAATGGCCGGGCGGCCCGGGTTGACGGCGCGGTTAGTCCGGACCAAAAAGTTTGCGGGACCTATCTGCATGGCATTTTTGATAATTCCCGGTTTACCCGCGCTTTTTTAAATCAGATCCGGCGTCATAAAGGGTTGGAGCCGCGCGCAGATTGTCCGAGTGATTATTGGCAGTACAAAGAGACGCAATACGACCGATTGGCTGCAATTGTCCGGGAAAATCTCGATTTGGCAAAAATCTATGCCATTTTGGGAGGTTCCCATGATTAGCATCTGGCTGGCGTTGCTAAGCGACCTGCTTTTGGGGGATCCGAAATGGTTCCCGCATCCGGTACGGTTGATCGGAAAGTATATCGCCGCTTTTGAGCGGCAAGTGCGACGGTGGCGTTTCAATCCGGCCGGTTTGCGCATAAGCGGGATTTGCTTGACCGTTACTACGGTCGGACTGGCCTGGTTTATTGTTTGGGGAATTTTAACGTGGTGCGCCCGGGTGAATTGGTGGCTGTATCAAGTGGTCAATATTGGATTTTTATGGACCTGTCTGGCGCCCCGCTGTCTGGCGCGGGAAGCCGCCCAAATCGCCCGGACGCTCCGGGACGGGGAAATTGGCTTAGCCCGCTGTCAGTTGGCAATGATTGTGGGGCGCGATACGGAGAACTTGGATGAGAGCGGGATTATCCGGGCCGTGGTGGAGACGGTCGCGGAAAACACCTCCGACGGAGTGATTGCCCCTTTATTTTACATGTTTCTCGGCGGCGCGCCGTTAGCCATGGCCTATAAGGCAGTGAATACGCTGGATTCGACGGTTGGTTACAAAAAAGCTTTTTACCGGTATTTTGGGTGGTGCGCCGCGAAATGCGACGACGCGGCCAATTTCGTCCCGGCTCGGCTGACCGCGGCTCTGCTCTGGCTGGCAGCGTGGTTTTTGCGGCTGGATTACAGAAATTGCGCCCGGATCATCCGCCGGGACCGGCACAACCATCTCAGCCCCAACGCGGCTTATCCCGAAGCGGCCGTCGCCGGAGCTTTGGGCGTCAGATTGGGCGGCGCCAATTATTACTTTGGCGAACTGACGCCAAAACCGACGCTGGGCGACCCGCTCGCGCCGTTGCAAATCGAACATATCCGGGCGACCAACCGGCTGATGTATGGCGCAACTTTTTTGGCGCTCGGCTTGTTCTCCGGCTTCTTAGGGTGGTGGCGAGGTTGGTGGTAATGGATGAACACGGGGGTAATATTTATCGATATAACCGGATGATCCTGGATTTTAGCGCCAATATCAACCCGCTGGGAGTCCCGGAAAGCTTTCAACAAGCGTTACGGGAGCGGGTGGGGACCTTCGCCCTGTATCCCGACCCGGCTTACCGGACGTTAAAACAACAGGTCGCCGCGTATTTGGGAGTGGATCCCGAATGGGTGATAGTGGGGAACGGCGCAGTCGACCTGATTTACCGGGCGATTTGGGCGGCAGGCCGGGATCGGGTCTACGGACTCGCGCCCACCTTCTCCGAATACCGGTACGCGGCCCAGTTAGCCAAGGCAGAATATAGGGATCTACCGCTTTTTACGGCTGATTATGCCCGGTTTGATTTTACCAAAATGTCCGGTTTGGTTGAGCCCAATGCGACCGTGGTCCTTTGTAACCCGAACAATCCGACCGGGACTATGGCGGCGCGGGACGAGTTGGGACAGGTAGCGGAGCGTTTGGCGGGTCAAAATAGTTACCTGATTGTTGATGAGGCGTTCATTGAATTCACCGACTCTTTCGCGGACCGGACCATGCTACCTCTGGCGGCGCGGTATCCCAATCTGTTGGTGATTCGGGCGGCGACCAAGTTTTTTGGCATGCCAGGACTGCGGCTGGGTTATGGCGTTTCCGCCAATCGCGCCTGGCGGGAGCGGCTGCAGGCGTTAGCGCAGCCGTGGACGGTCAATACTGCGGCGGTGCTGGCGGCGGAGGTTATTTTTAAAGATTGGGATTACCAACAGCGATCGCGGGAATGGATAACTGCGGAAAGAAAGTTTCTGTATGAAGAATTGGCGGCGTTGCCGGAGGTGCGGGTTTATCCGTCGCAAGCCAATTTTTTCCTGGTGAAATTGTTGCGGACGGACCTTGACGCCGCCCAACTGCAAGGACGGCTGATCACTCAAGGAATCTTGATCCGGGGGCCGCAGGGATTTACCGGATTGACGCCGAATCATTTTCGGGTAGCCGTCAAAGACCGGGCAAGTAATGAACGGTTGGTTGCGGCCTTGCAGGAAATTTTGGTTTGCGGGTGATTGTTTGTTTTAATAATTGCCCTTGCGAAAAGGGGTGGAATGGAGGGCGGTTATGAACCAAAAGGGGCTGATTCATATATACACAGGCGACGGCAAAGGGAAGACCACCGCCGCGTTAGGTTTGGGGTTGCGCGCTTACGGCCGGGGTTTTCGGGTGCGGCTGGTCCAATTCCTGAAGGGGCGGGACACCGGCGAACTGGACGTATTACAGCGGTTGACGCCGAATTTTGTCGTCTGTCGCACTCAGGAGTTAAAAAAGTTTGTTAAAGATTTGGACTCCGGGGAGTTGGTCCGGGTCCGCGCGGCCACGCGGCAGCTTTGGGAGGAAGCGGTCGCCGTCGCCCAAGCGGGCGGGTGTGATTTGTTGATTCTGGATGAAGTCATGGCCGCGCTGCGGACCGGCTGCTTGGGACTTCCGCCGTTAGTAGCTTTCTTAACCCGGAAACCCCCTGCTTTGGAAGTGGCGCTGACCGGGCGGGACGCTTTGCCGGAACTGGTGGAGTTGGCTGATTACGTATCCGAAATCAAGACGGTGAAACACCCGTATGAACGGGGAATTCCGGCGCGCCGCGGGATTGAATATTAGGTTAACTAAATTATGAAACCTTTATTGACTTGAATTGAACACAGAAGACAGAATTCAGAAAAACAACCCATCATTAAAATGAAATCTCCTGTCTCCTGAATTCTATAGTCCTATATTTATTGTTAAAATGGGAGCAAAGATGAGTAACGGAAAAAAACGGCTTTGGTTGACGGCGGTCATCTTAATAATTTTGATGGTTAATGACTTTTGGGGAATGGGTTGCGTCCACGGAAAAAATCAGCGGGTTACTCCCAAGTTGGCTGCGAAGGGTTACCCGTTGCAAATTACCGACTCGTATCGGCGGCGGGTGACCATTACCCGGGCGCCGCGGCGAATTATTTCCCTGGCCCCGAATATCACCGAAACGATCTTTGCTTTAAAGAAAGGCCGGTTGCTGGCCGGCCGGACCAACTTTTGCGATTACCCGGCCGCGGCGCGTCAAGTCGCCTCGGTTGGCGAAATCCAAAATCCGAACCTTGAAAAAATTTTGCAATTACAACCGGACCTGGTGATCGCCTCCACCCATTTTCGGAAAGAAGTCCTGGCGAAGTTGGAGGAGTTGGGAATCAAGACGGTGATCCTCTATGGCGAGGAGAGTTTTACCGGGGTTTATGAGATCATTAGGCAGGTGGGGCGGATCGTGGGCGCCGGTCGGGAAGCCGGGCAAGTAGTAGCCCGGATGAAGCGGGAAGCGGCTTGGGTGGCGGCACGGGTTAAAAATCGTCCCCGGCCGCGCGTCTATTATGTGGTCAG
>JASFQO010000037.1:0-9915 GCA_050115405.1 Bacillota bacterium | reverse complement strand
CTAGAAACTGTTGTAAAATAGATGGTGTAAAATGGTCGGGCAGTTCCGTGAATTGGAGGCGTTTTTTAGGGCGCGCCATGTTATCACTTCCTTAAGATTTTTTCGTAATTTAACTTTCATCCTCTTAACCCGTTTGAATGTAATTGATTGGGACTTTCGTTAAATACATCCGGAAATAACAATTCTTTTGGCTGGCCAAGCACTTTTTCAAGAATAATCATTCTCTGGACGGAAGGTGTCGTGCGGCCGCGTTCCCAATGGCTATATGTTTGCTGGACCACTCCGCACATAGCGGCAATCACCGACTGGTGGTTTTCACCGCGGGCTTGAATTAAAGGGAATCTTTTCATTAGGTCAACCCCCATTTACTAATTGGTTTATACAACTAAATTTAGTATATATTAACAATTTACTATTGTCAATTGTTTGTGTTTGGAATTCGGGCTTTATTTTTACAAATTATAGTAGTATTATTAGTATTAGGGAGTGAAGCTTATTGAACAAATCGATGAACCTGGGTGAAAAGTTACGATTTTATCGTGAACGAAAAAAGCTTTACCAGCAAGATGTGGCGAGCTTTCTTGAGGTGACCCAACAAACGATTAGTCATTACGAAAAGGGCAGAATTGTCCCCGACTTGGAAACGCTCGTTAAATTAGCTCAATTATATGAAGTTAATCTTAATGAGTTATATTCAATTGATTCATATGCCGGATCGACCGCTAATTTCACAAAAACCACCTCAATCGATGCTTCACAAAAGGAACAGTTTCTTTATGGAGAACGCATTAAACGGCGCCGAATCGAGCGACATTTATCTCAGGAAGATTTGGCCAAAATAATGGACCAAACTATAGACTCCATCGCTAATTGGGAATCAACCAACATACCCACCGGAAAGATTACTTATGCTTTTGCCAATCGCTTGGCGATGGTCCTGCAATCGCCTTTATCATGGTTAATGGGTATGTCGGAATCGCCATGGTTTGTCCCGCCGCTACCGGAAACGGCCTATTTCGGGCATTCAGTGGCGAAAACGCCAAATGAAACTGTACCGATTGACAATTATGAAGATGAAGCGGAATTACTAAATTCCTGGGTTCAAGACATATCGCAACTAACTCCCGGACGGCGTGAAAAAAGGGTTGCGCTGACTAAAATTGCTTTGGAAATGGTTCGGGAAGTCGAACGTTTATACTGTCAAGACGACCATCCTAAAGGCAGTAAATAACCAACTATTTTTGAATTGAATTTTTATTACCGGGGGGATAATTTTGCAGGGTTCCAAACGTCGCCGGGGCGATTCGTGGGAATTGACGGTGAGTGACGGGTTCGATATTAACGGAAAAAGAATTCGACATACAAGGACGATTAAACCAGTTTTCAACCAGCAAGGAAAACTGGTTGCTTTGTCTTCGGCCGAGGCGGATAATGAGTTGCGGGACTTTATCAAAGAAATTCAGGGCCGGGTATATGCCGGAAGGATGACCGTGGCGGCCTATATGGATTACTGGTATAAAACATTTATTGACCCTGAGAATATTCCCGAAACGGTCCGGACATATAAACCAAAAACTAAACGCTGGTACAAAATGAATATTGAAAACCATATCAAACCGCGTGTCGGGCATATCTTACTTCGGGAGCTAACTTCACATGATATCAAACGAATGTTAAACGATATTACCGCTGAAACCGGCAACGAAAAAGAGTCTATCGACGGAGTTTTTCGGACATTACGTACTGCGTTGGAATCCGCTGTCGGTGTTTATATCGAAATAAATCCGGCCAAAAATAAAGTCGCCCGGCCGATTCGGGCGACTAAACGGGAGACCAAGGCGAAACATTCCGTATTTACTTTGGAGCAAGCTATTATTTTCTTGGATACCGCTAAAAGGCAGTGGTTAACCGCGCCGGGGGCGAAAGAATATAATCGCCTGGCTATATATGCGTGTTACTATACTGCGCTGTTGCAGGCGATGCGGCAAAGTGAGCTTTTGGGATTGCGTTGGTCTGATCTTGACTTAGACAAGCGTGTGATTGATATTCGGCACCAGCTTGCTGTTGGTGGCCCAAATCCCAAATTTGATACCTTGAAAACCGAAACTTCTTACCGGCAAATTCGTATGGCTCAAAGCGTAGCCGATTTATTGCGGCAATTGCAACATTATCAAGATTTAGAAAAAGAAAAGGCTCAAAAGAATTTGGCTTGGCATGACTACGATTTGGTATTCTGTCAGGATAACGGGCTGCCGTTATATCCGCAAACCTTAACCCGGCACCATTTAAAAGAGACCATTAGATTGGCTAACGAGGCGGCTGAAACGGATGTTGACAAGTTGCCGGTGATTCGTTTTCACGACCTGCGCGGTTCGACGGCTTCGCTGCTTTATGAAATGGGTGAAGATCCCTGGACGATCGCTAGTATTTTAGGGCATGCCACGCCGCAAACGGGGCAGGACCATTATATTAAGCAACGGTTATCCCGACAGGATGGCGCTATCTTAAAGATGGACCAAAAGTTTAAGAGGGCTCCAAAAACTGGTGAAAAATAGAACCGTATTTAGCAGGGATTTTATAAAGATGTCGGCAAATTGGCGGCAAATGAGTCGTTTTAAACATGAAAAAAGGGTTTGCGCAATCGCGCAAACCCTTGTCATTTCTAGTGGTGGACCACTAGGGACTCGAACCCTAGGCCCGCTGATTAAGAGATGATTGCGAAAGGGGTTTTTCACTTCCAAACGCTTCAGAACGCTTTCACAAAACATAGATTTAGCTCTAACTTGTAAAACATATCCATATTATCGCTTCATAATACTTCGCAACATTTTACAACGCATTCTTTGACAGTTCTTTGACGGCCTGCTATGGTACATTTTTTGTCAAAGAAAAGCCATTCAGCTTCGTGGCCGCCTTCCGCTTTAATTTCTCTGCCACGTGGGTGTATAGGTCAGATACAACCTGTAGAGTAGCATCTCCTAAATTCTCCTGAATGACCTTCATTTCCTCTCCTGATTCCAGAAGCATTGAGGCGTAAGAATGCCGCTGTTTATGAAATGTCAATCCTTCAAAACCATATTTCCTAGTCAACTCCAAAAAATGCTTTGATAAATGGCCGGGCCGGGGTGGATTGCCGTCGGCCTTGGTGAATACGTATCCAGATTGGCAATATGCCGGCCTTTTATGCTTCCGTTTTGGCTTTTTGTAGGGGTTTTCTTCTACTTCTCGTTCCTCTTTCAGCCTTTTGTTTTCCCATTCCCAATATTCTTGAGTTTGCATCTCCTGCCATTTTTTCAATCCCATAATCACGTCGTCCGGAACCGGTATAATCCGCCTTCCCTTTTTGTTTTTGGTATCCTTGACAATCACTTTTGTCTTGGGGCCTTCTTTAGCGTGAGTATTGATTTCTACCCTGGATTCATCAATTCGGATCGAACGGCCCTCGAAATCAACGTCATCCCATTTTAGCGCTGCTAACTCTCCGAGTCTGGCACCGGTCCCAAACGCAGTGAGAAAAACGTAATACCATTCATCATACCTAATTTTATTTAGAAATTCAGCGACTTGTTCTGTGGTCATATATTTGATTTCGTCCGATTCAAACTTTACCCGGTCCACTCCGGTTAAAGGATTATCCAAAATTTTGCGCATTCCCACAGCTTTAATTATGGCCATGGAGAGGACCATTTCCACTCCCTTGGCCGTCCTTTTTGAAATCGGTTCATTACTGGGAATATAGTTACCCTTGATATCCTTTTTTTTACTAAGTTTTTTTTCAGTCCGTTTTTGGTTAAAA
Source organism: Bacillota bacterium (assembly GCA_050115405.1). Taxonomy (GTDB): domain Bacteria; phylum Bacillota; class UBA4882; order UBA8346; family UBA8346; genus DATCLA01. The sequence goes on along the minus strand of JASFQO010000037.1, from coordinate 6,119 downwards.
AACTTCTGAATCATTTCCGGATCTAATTTTTTAAGTGGAATTGCTCCAAGCTTCGGTTTAATATGGATACGGACAATCCATTCATAAAAATCATAAGTGCTGGCCGAAACCTTTGGTTTTACTATCTCATCCAGCCAGAAGTCAAGCCATTCGCTTAAAGTTTGGCTGGATGGCTTATTATAATGCCCTTTGATGGTTATCTGAGCTTGAATTTGTTTTCGTTTTTCTTTCGCCTCGTTTTTATCCGTTGTTTCAAGGTCAAACCACTTTTGCTTATATCCGCCTTTTCCGCCTTTTAAGGCCGGGTCCCAGCCTTCGTTAATGATCCAATACCATTTTTTAGTTGAAGGCTTTTGGTACAAGGTCCCGTCTCCAGCCATGAATGATCACTCCTTGTTAAGCAAATAATCCACTAATTATGATATTTATAAATATTTTTTCAAATTTATTAATTCATTTGGTATCCCGACATTTTCAGCGATATTAGACAACCCACAATCTGAATATTCATCAAGAAGCTTATCTGGAAGCAACAACTCCACGGCGAAAGTATTTGCTTCCCGTTCTACTCTTTTGACCGAAAATAGCGTGTTCCGTTTTAAAAACGGCGTGTTTAGCGTCGGATGTAAAACGACATGCCCCAATTCATGAGCGCAGACGAAGGTCTGCAGTTTTTCGGGAATAGCATTGTTGAGATGGATAAATTTACAACGTTTGTACTTACTGAAAAAGCCAAGCGTATTTTTCATGTTGCTATAGATTACGGTAACGTTCATGCTGTCGGCGATTGTGAAGGGGTTATTAGTACTGTACTGCCTTGTAAGTCGTTCTACAATCTTTTTGGTATCCATGACGATCCGCTCCTTGGTAACCGGTATCTCCTAATTAATCATTCTTTACGATATTTTTTCGGGGTGAATTTTTTTTTGGCGATTTGCTTGGCTAATCTCATCGAGGTTAAGAGGCTTGCCTTTAAGAGTTCGCGATCTTCCTCGTCTTCCGGATCATTGTAAGCAGCCATGCCGTTTTTGTTGTCCAGAGAATTGAGCATTGCTTCGAGATCTTTAGCAATTTCACGTTCGTCTTTGGGGGTGAGGGGCGGGAGAGACGAGATATCAGATGTAGATGAATCCTCGTTATTCCATCCCATGAGATCACCTGGAGTAGTTTTTAAAGCCTTGGCAAAAGCAGCAATTTTAGATTGTGTTAAGTCATTTTCGCCGACTTCTATTTTAGCTATGGTTGAGCGAGATTTATACCCCAGTAGTTTAGCTAATTCTTCTTGTGACATACCGAGTTCTTCTCGTCTCATTTTTATTCTTTTAAACAGTTCCATCTTCATCATCCCGCCACTCGTTTTAATACAAACTTTTGTTTATATTAAATATACTACGTTGTTTCTAAAAAATCAACAAAAATTTATAAAATATGAAAAAAGTGTTGACAAATAATCACGTGAAATGCTATATTTTAAATGTGATTAAAAATCAACAGAAGAAAGGAGGATTAGCATTGACCGATACTTTAGAATTAGAAATTGCTATAAAGCGAGCTGGACTAACCAAGAAAAAAATAGCTCAGAAATTGAGAATTTCGTTAATGGGGTTATATAAAAAGATTAACAATATTACAGAGTTTAAAGCAAGTGAAATTGATACGTTGATGATTTTACTAAATTTAAGTTCCAAGCAACGGGATGATATTTTTTTTTGCTCAATAAAGTGATTTTTTATCAACAAAATTCATTAGAAAGTGAGGTGAGAAAAATAGACTTAGAACAACGTATAACCGCCTTGAAAAGGAAGTGGCCGAACTCAAGCGGCAACTTGCGAAACGGCCAGCAGTAGATATTGATGCGATAAATAAAGCTATTTCTGATGCAATGAGTTTTGACGCTCATACTCCTTAAGGGTTTTAATGGGGGAGTTCGTTAAAAACCATTATTTTCCTTTAGGGACAAGCAAACAGAAAGCAAATAGTAAGAAATCAATGGAAAGGAGTTGATGCTAATGCCGCGACAAAAACAGCCCGAAGAGGTTATGTCACTAACGAAGCTCCAAAAGTTTTTAAAAATGGGACACAACAATACTTTAATGCTACTTACATCTGGAGCGATACCGGCCCAAAAACTTGGGACCAGATGGCGCATACATAGAGACGCGGCTATAGCTTGGCTGAATAACGAGATGCCGCACAAAGGAGGTGACAAACCAACATGACCAAGACCCAGCACACAACCAACCACCTAATCGCAACCTTACAACTGGCTATGGGCAAGCTTAATATCCGAGGCTATTTTACTGTAGAGGATGGCGTCTGGGTACTTAATCAAGGTGAGTTACGCTATCCGCTGGCGGGGTTACGTAGCGTTACGACAAACGAGGACAACCAGATTATCTTAGATCTGCCGGACAGACAGATAACGTTGAGAGGGGAGGCGATAAAAAGCCCCTTGACCGTTAGCAGCAGTCAAGAGGCCCACGAGATAACTTAACACGCCTATAGTTTAGCAGACTATGGGCAAATAATCAAGTCCCGGCAAATCGACAAATGATAGCTACCCCGATGACGCCGGCCGGGGGTGGATTGGAAGGTAACCGAATGCGTAAATTATCACTTTTAATGACGGCCAAAGAATTGCTGGCGGTTTTAAAACGCGGCGAACTACCTACTAAGGAGAAAGTACGATGAAACCATTCAAACAATGCCGCTGCGGCGCGTGGTGCGCTACCGGGTATTGCCTGGATTGCAGGCGTAAAGATGAGCTTGCAAAAGCGAAAATCCGAGAAGAGAAGCGGTTGCAGCGATTATCTAAAGTATCAAAAATCAAAAAGCAGAAAGAGGTGGCAAGCGTTAATGACTAACAAAGAGCAGCTTTTTAACCAAATCAATCCTATGGGAGTCATGTTAGAGCTAGAACAGTATCCGGACAAAATCAGGGACCAAAAAAGCAAGGTCCGGGATTTGACGCAGACCTTTGCCGATGTTGACGCCGACCGGGCCAGCCGGGAACTTGAAATTTTTGCCGAGATCAACGACGAAACCGACCCAGCTACCGGCAAGGCAAAGTTTTCCAATGAAAAAGCGCGTCAGGCTGAACTAACAAAACGGTGCCGCGCGGACCAGGATTATCTTATCTCGGCCAGGTTATCTAAAGAGGCGCAGCAAGCAGTCGACCAAGCTCAAGACGAATTGGAGCGATTGGAAAATAAATATCGGTCATGCAGGTATCGTGCTGATATTATCGCGGCGGAACTCCGGTTCTGGGCTGGCAAGGAAGAAGAAGGAAGCGTCCATAGTCACCAACCATATTGATTTAAGTCACATAATGTCGGCGGGGCTGAAAAAAGCAGTACTCCTTCCTCCGCACGGAAGCCAAACCCCGGAGGTTACGCAATGCCAATAAGTCGTAAGAGTCTGGCCCGACATTTCCAAATTTCAAATTTTTAGGGAGGACTTAACCATGAGCGAAATTACAAAAGTTACTGAAAATACTGCTTTAGTTGTGCAAAACCCAACCATCAATCTGCCGATTATTACGAACCACGAAGAGTTGCTGGAAGCCATTCAGGCCAACTCGATCGATGGAGAAAAGCAACGTTTTGACCGGATTTCCGTCCCGTCTGCCGGGGGATTAGCGTTTACCGTAATTGATGAAAACAACCAGGAAACCGCTTTAGCGAAGTTTCGCGGTATCATTCTTCATTACCAGCCGTATTGTATCTGGTATTTAAAAAGCTACAACGAAAGAGAAGAGGACGAAGATCCCATTTTCTGCTTCTCAGCGGATAAGGTTACCGGATGCGGTTGCCCGGAAGGGAAAATTCCGGAAGGTCAACCCTGCGCTACTTGCCCTTACAAACAACGCGGTAGCGACCGGAACGGCGGAGATGGCTCTGATTGTCATGACCGGATGGCGGTGTGGATTGCTAAAGAAAATGATGCTATGCCGGTATTGGTTGACCTTCCCCGGACTTCACTGGCCAACTTCCGCAATTACCGTAATTTCTTAACCACCAAAATCGGGAAACCGCTTTATAGTGTAGTTACCGAGATTGGACTAGAAAAGGTAGAAGGCAAGAAAGCCAAGTATTCAGCCATAACTTTTACCCGCGCCGACAGCATCACCAACGAAGAAAAGGCCATTATGAAGGAACTGATTGAAAGCCTGAAGTCAGATATGAAGGTGGACTACAACACCATGAAGCAGATGACCGAAGCAACTAAAGATGATGATTTCGAAAGGGTTGTCGATAATCTTGCCGGTTCGACGGATCAGCCGTATTAATCCAAGACCAATTGTCTCACTTATAAATTACCGGGAGTCGCAAGGCTCCCGAAATCCTCTTGAAAGGAGATTTGCTCTCCATGAACGCTATCAAAAGTATTGAAATACAAAACTTCCAAAGTCATCAAAATACTAAAATCGTCCTTGCTCCTGCTGAACAGTTAACAATAGTAACCGGCCAAACCGACAGCGGCAAAACGGCCATATTCCGGGCGCTGCGTTGGCTTCTATATAACACGCCGCAGGGCTCAGACTTTATTCGGGCCGGTTGTAAGTTTTGCCGGGTAACTGCCGAGATGGAAAGCGGCCACGCCATTATCCGCGAGATGACGGCCAGCAAGAATCAATACCGGATTATCGCGCCGGGCGCTGAAAAGCCGGTAATCCTGGAAGGCTTTGGCCGCTCCGTGCCGGTTGAAGTCCAGGAGATTACCGGAGTGAAGACGGTAACGATAGGCGATATGGACTTTAATTTAAACATGGCCGAGCAGCTTGACGGACCATTTTTAGGTAATAAATCGGTTAGCTCCGGGACCCGAGCGAAAGTGATGGGAAAACTGGCCGGGACTGAGGTCCTTGATTTTGCCGGGAAAAATGTCGGGACTGACCTTTTTCGGCGAAACCAGGACGAAAAGCGGTTGGCGAGAGAGGTTAACGGACTACAAGATGCGGTAGCACAGTATAATTATTTGCCGGCGCTGGCTGCCAAGATTGAGGCGGTCGGCGGATTAGTTGAGGCGATTAAAGCCAATGCGATTCGGCGAGAGCAGCTGTGTTTGATTAAAATCGATAGCGAAGGCGTAACCAATCTAATTGCTGAATGCAATAAAACTATTAACCGGTGGCAGTTTGTCGAGATGGCCGGAACCATGGCCGCAAAGATTGCTGAAAAAATGGCTAAGACGATGGCTACTACTCAGTTTGGGCAACAACTTAAAGGCGTTGAAAACATCATAGGCGGCGCCGAGAGGACGATTTACCGGTTAAAGAATGTCGATGCGGCAAACAATGTAGCTTTCAAAGTATCCAAGCAAGTTCAACTGGCTGGGACTCTTTCCAACGCCAAAAATCGGTTAACTGCGTTGGATGTAGCAGTAACCCAGTGTCAATCAATTATTAAACGGTTGGCTAATGTCGAACAGACCGGCCAGATTCTTACCCAGGTTGACGATAAGCACCAACGATTAAACCAAATATTACAACTGAGTCAAAACATGGATATCGCTGATTTGAGTATTAAACGAGTTAATGATATTCTGCAGCGCTTAATCGGATTAGACGATGCGGATCAAGCGGTTTCCGATGCAAAAACCAAAACTCTCCGGTTAAATCAACTATCAAATTTAAAAGCCGTCCTTAACCCAATCAATTATTCCATCGTTCGGACCAAAACGGCTCTTAATAAGTTGGCCGGGCTGAACGTGGCGGACGTGATTCGAAGCGGGTTAGAAGTAGCAACAATAAACCGGCGGGATACACTGTTTAAACTTAAAGCGGTTAGTACCGCTTTGGACCGCTCGATCGACGACTTAAAAGGTAGTGTCATTATCCATGAGCAGCGGGTGGCGGAGTTGGAAGGCGTCTATAAGGATGAGTTGACAGCGCTGGGTGTATGCCCGACGTGCGGAGCAGTGACTAATCCATTGGCGAAAGCAAATTAATTTATTATCAAATTTAAGGAGGCAAATTATTATGTCAGATGTTGTCAATAGATTAAATGTTCTTAAGGCCCAAATTGAACAAGGAAAGACGGAAAAAGCCAAGGCAGAGGCCAATCTCGACGTATACACCAAACAAAAGGAAGAGTTAGTGAAGCAGTTGGCCGATTTGG
>JASFQO010000036.1:0-9988 GCA_050115405.1 Bacillota bacterium | reverse complement strand
GGTGAGCTAAGGTGTCGGGAAGCAATTTAATCGGGTCCAGCCCTAGCCGCATTGTCCCGCCCATATCTTCAATCTCCTTTTGTTCCGGAAGCAAGTCAATCACCAAATAAGGCGCTTCCGGGTTAAACTCCGAAGAATTGGCGCTGGTGAGACCGCAGACATTCCGGCTAAACTCAATCACCGCCAACTGCATTCCCAGACAGATTCCCAAATACGGAAGTTTTTTTTCACGGGCCCAACGAATCGCGTTCAGCTTGCCTTCGATACCGCGGCTGCCGAAGCCTCCCGGTACCAGGATGCCGTTAATGTCATGAAAAACTTTGGCCAGATCAGCTTGCTCCTCCAACATTTCCGAGTCCACCCAGCGAATCTCCACTGCGGCGTCGTTAGCGATTCCGCCGTGGCGCAGCGCCTCGGCCACGCTCAAATAAGCGTCCGGCAAGGCGACATATTTCCCGACAATAGCGATGGTCACTTTCTTTTGCAAGGTTTTCATTTTAGTCACCATTGCCCGCCAAACGGTCAGGTCCGGCTCCATGCACTCTAAGCGCAACCGATCGACCACAATCTCATCCAAGCCTTCCTTTTCCATCATTAAGGGCACTTCATAAATGGTCTTCACGTCCAGGTTCTGGATCACCGCATTTTTGTCAATATCACAAAACAAGGCAATCTTGGCCTTTAAATCTGCGGAGATCGGCTTTTGCGAACGACAGACGATTACATCCGGTTGGATCCCGATACTACGCAACTCTTTCACACTGTGCTGGGTCGGCTTGGTCTTTAATTCGCTGGCGGCGGCGATAAACGGCATCAAAGTCAAATGGATATACATGACATCATCCCGGCTGACTTCATTTTTCAACTGCCGAATCGCCTCCAAAAAAGGCAAACTTTCGATATCGCCAACCGTACCGCCAATCTCCACAATGACCACATCCGCCCGGCTCTCCTTGGCCACCCGGTAAATCCGGTCTTTGATCTCCTTGGTAATATGGGGGATCACTTGAACGGTGCCGCCTAAATAATCGCCTTTGCGCTCCTTGGTAATCACCGACCAATAAATTTTCCCGGTAGTCACATTATTACTTTTACTTAAATTATTATCAATAAAGCGTTCATAATGGCCCAAATCCAGGTCGGTTTCCGCGCCGTCGTCGGTGACGAAAACCTCGCCGTGTTGATAAGGACTCATCGTCCCCGGATCGACATTAATATATGGATCAAGTTTGAGGATGGAAACGCTCAAACCGCGACTTTTCAACAGGCACCCCAAAGAAGAAACGGTTATTCCCTTTCCGAGCGACGAAACAACCCCTCCGGTCACAAAGATGAATTTCGCCATGTTTATTCCTCCTTTACGCCATTCTCATTTATCGTTTCATATTTTTGGGCGATGAGTTCAAATCCGTTATCCAATAAATAGATATATAACGCGCCAAACAGCAACAAGACAGGGAAAATCAGACCCAGGCTGACGAGAAAGATTAAAGCGACCGCCAACCCCAGCAAAACACTGATCCCCATGTTATCTAGGGTCAATAAAAACGCTTTTTTAAAGACGCTGCCAAAGCGCTTTTGATAAAAAATCAACGGGTGGATATACAATGAAAGCAACATCAGCAAAATCAGCCCGTATATTGAAAAGATGCCGCATACTTTCATTAACAATCCCTGATCAGCCACCATGACCAGTAAATTGAAGAACAACACACTGACTAGCAGCGAACACACCAGATGCACCCGGGCGGACAGCCAGTAAATCCGGACCAGACATTTGAAAAAGCTCCAGATATTAGGATATCCTTCCTTTTTCTCCTGAAACAACGCAAATAACGCGGTAGTAACCGGCCCGGTAAGTAAACCATTCAAAAGCGCGACGACCACTATGCCGAAAAACGAGGCCATCCCGGCATCCATCAGATTTTTAGCCTGCTTCATTTCGATTGCTAAAGCAGTTGGAATCATCAAGATAATATACAAGATCGGAGTGAAAGCTAAAAACCAAATTAAACTGGTCACCAAAGAATATCCCAAGGAACGATATAATTCCGCCCCGGAATTTTTAAGCGTCTTGCCAACGGTTGGAAATACCGGCAATTTCATCATTTGTGACCTCCTTCAATGCTTACATATGTTCCGGAGCGCTTACCCCCAAAAGCGCCAATCCATGCCCCAACACATACTTGATCCCATGGGCCATTGCCAAACGGGCACGGCTCAACTCCGGATCATCAGCAATAAAACGACGGCGGTTGTAATAGGAGTGAAACATTCCGGCCAGGTCCAACAAATAACCGGTCAGGCGGTGCGGTTCCCGCTGGCGGGCCGCCTCGCTGATTACCATCGGAAAATGAGCGGCTTTCTCAAGCAAACTCTCTTCCTCATGATCCCAACTGTTTAAAGCGGCTAACGGTTCCGCAGGGGCAAGCCCCGCCACGTCCGCCTGATTAAAAATGCTATTAATTCGGGCGTAAGCATATTGCACATAAAACACCGGGTTTTCATTGCTCTGCGATTTGGCCAAATCCAGGTCAAAATCCAGATGACTATCGGTACTACGCATCAAGAAAAACCACCGGGCCACATCATTACCGACCTCTTCCAACAGTTCGGTCATGGTGATAAAATCGCCGCGGCGTTTGGACATTTTAAACGGTTGCCCGTCCTTGATTAAATTAATCTGTTGCGCAATCAACACTTCAAAGCGGTCGAGACCGATCCCCAAGGCAGCCAGGGCCGCTTTCATCCGCAGAATATAGCCGTGATGGTCCGGCCCCCAAATATCAATCACCAAATCGAAGCCGCGGGCAAACTTGTTGAGATGATAGGCAATATCGGCGGTAAAATAAGTAGTCCTCCCGTCGGCTGTCCGCAGAACCCGGTCCTTATCATCCCCGAAATCACTGGTCCGCAACCAGACCGCGTCCTCCGCGTGATAGGTCAGCCCCTGCGCTTCCAATTGGGCCAGGGCCGCATCCACCGCCCCCGATTCATGCAGGCCGCGTTCGCTAAACCAGCAATCGTAATTGACGCCGTAGTGACTTAAGTCCGCTTTTTGCGCGGCTAAAATTTGTTTGGACGCCATCTCCCGAAAGGCATCCACCCGTTCCGCCTCGGTTAATTGTAAATAAGCCGCGCCGTGCGCGGCGATGATTTGCCGGGCGATCGCGCCGATATACTCGCCCTGATACCCCTCCTCCGGAAAGACGGCCGGTTCTCCCAGCAGTTCCCGATAACGGGCGTCTACGGAACGTCCCAAAGTCGCCACCTGAACCCCATAGTCATTGACATAGTATTCGCGCTCAACTTTCGCGCCGCAGGCGCCGAACAGCCGGCCCAAAGTATCGCCCAAAGCCGCGGCCCGGGCATTCACCACATTCATCGGCCCTACCGGATTGGCGCTGACAAATTCCAATTGGACCTTCGCGCCGGCCATGGTGTCATTGGCGCCGTACTCCATTTTTTGCCTCAGTATGGTTTCCAGGACTTCCGCCAACCAGGCCCTGTCCAGAAAAAAATTGATAAAACCTGGGCCGGCGATTTCCCATCTAGCCAGATAACGATGGGCCGGCAAATGCTCCGCAATAATCCGGGCGGTCTCGCGCGGCGCTTTCTTAACGGTCCCGGCCAACACCAAAGCCAAATTGGTAGAAAAATTACCATGCCGCTTATCTTTGGGCACTTCCAAATTAATCTCCGGCAACTGTTCGTAAATAAGCAGACCAGCCCGCCCGGCGGCGGTGACCGCTTCCCGCGACACTTGTTTTAAAGCTTGCTGAACTTTTACGGTAATCATCGTTTCCATATCGATACCCCTTTTTCTTAAAGAGAAAGGTCACCGTAGTGACCTTTCGTTATGACGCTTTGCTATCTGTCGGGGAAGCGGTTGCGGCGGAGCTGGCGGCGCCGGTTTTGTTGGCGGTACCGGTGTTGGCGGTACTGTTGTTGGCAGTGTTGTCGGCCGCCGGTTTGGGATGATTGCCGCTGCGGTAATCCGTACTGTAAAAACCGCTCCCTTTAAAAATAACATTATTATTTCGACTGATCAGGCGCCGGACTTTCGCGCCGCATTTCGGGCACTTGTCCATCGTCTGATTAATCCCGTGAAACACCTCAAAAACACCGCATTTATCGCAACGATACTCATATGTCGGCATTGCGGTACCCCCTCTTTTCCAAAAAAAAAACTTTTCAAACAACAATATCTTAAAGTACCCCGTCACAAATGTCAAGATCCTTTTTCGTAAAGGGGTATGAACGACGAACGGCGGGTAACAAGATTAGACATTCAGCCAATCGGAATGGCCGACCCACTTGCAGACCACCCACAAAGCCGCCAAAATCACGATTAACAGCCCGATTAACCAATCCACGGTTTTGGAATTGCCCCTCACTAAAATTTTAATCCCGCCCAAAATAAACAGGACCGGCCAATACCGGGCCGCCAATGCTTGAAAACGCCGGCAAAAGTCGTCGGGAAACCAATTCAAACTGCGCAATAGCGAGGCCACGCCAAAAAAGATGAAACTGACCGCAATCAGGATGCGCCCCATAATTCATTCCCTCCCTTGAATTTGATATGACTTGACCCCGGTTGGTTGATAGATAAAAAGATAAGTTGTTTCCACCCAAACCGGGCCGGCCAACGGATCGGCCGCCACTGCCTGCGGGTCCAGGGCAAAAGCGACGATCAGCGTCCGCCGTTGCAGGTCCCGTACAGCCAATTCCGGTTGCGCCGCAAAATACTTCCGGCGCTGCGCCGGGTCTTGCCAAAATTTAAAACTGAACTTTCTCAATTCCGAACTGATGGCGCCGGCCCATTCCGGTAATTCGACCATCCGTTCCTGACTTAAGAGGTCAAATTTAAGCAAATTGCGCAATACCTCAACCGTCTCTTCCCCAACCTGCTGTTCTTGATAAAAACGCAGTAAATAACGGTAAAGTTCCTTCGGTTTATGGGCTATCTGGTCATAACCTTGGCTCTTCCACCACGCGCCCAACGTCTCAAACAAGCCAAACGGCGTTGCAAACCAGGCCAGAAGATAACGCAGCGCGCAGTTGAACCGGTCCGAATTATAATAACGGTCGAAAACCGTTTCCGTATCTTTCAATTTTAACATTTCCGCATAGGAAAGCCAGGGATTGGCCAGCACTTCATACGGTGCTTCCCGCGTATATTGATACCCCAGTGTATTGGCTTCTTTCCTGAGCCCGGACCCTTTTAACAATTTTAAAAAACCCAACTGCAACCGGTGCGGCCGGAGCGCCATCGTTTCATTGAAGGTCCGGGCGAATGAGGCGTAATCTTCCCCCGGCAACCCGGCAATCAAGTCCAAATGGACAAACACCTTAGTGTCCCGGATTAATTTGCCTACTTGTCGCTGCAAACGCGGCCAATCGGTCTGCCGTTTCACCATGCGCAATGTTTCCGGATTTGTGCTCTGGACGCCAATTTCAAATTGAAACAGGCCGGCCGGCGCCTGCCGTAAAATGGCTAACGACTCGTCGTCCAACAAGTCGCCGACAATTTCAAAATGAAAATTGGTCGTGCCGGGATGTTCCAGCAAAAAGCGCCACAATGTCTTCGCCCATTTGGGATTACAGTTAAACGAACGGTCCACCAATTTCACCTGGCCCACTCCGGCGGCGATAAAGCGGAGCAGATCCCGTTTAACCGTCTCCAACTCAAAAAACCGCACTCCCCGCTCATTGGCGGACAGACAATACTGGCAATTGTACGGGCAACCCCGTGAAGTTTCATAATAGACCATTTTCTTCCTCAAAGGCGTCAAGTCTTCCGGATAGGGAAAAGGGAGCCCGCTGAGGTCGGCCAATTGCGGCCGCGGGCAATTCACCACCACCGTCTTTCCGTCCCGGTAGACCAACCCGGCCACCCGGCGCCACTCCGGTTGCGCCCGGCCTAATTGGTCGAGAAATTCCTCAAAGGTGACCTCGCCTTCACCGACAATAATAAAATCAACCGCCGGATTCTCAATAAGGACCGCTTCCGGTTCGGCGCCGACTTCCGGTCCCCCCAGGACCAGGCGGATTTCCGGCGTGACTTGACGCAACCGGCGACAAAGTTTGAAAATGGCTTCAATATTCCAGATATTACAGGAGAAGGCCACTACCGCGGGGCGTTCCCGATAGATTTCACCCAAAACCCATGGAAGCTCCTGGTTGATGTTAAACTCCCGCATCGCAAGACCCGGATGCTTCGACCGTAAATATTGATAAAGATACCACAGCGCCAATGAAGTATGAACACATTTAGCATTCAAGGTTGTCAATAATATTTTCATCAAGCCGTCCCAATTCTTAATGACCAGCAACGTAGCAACGTTGTCAGGATTCATCTTCCTTAATATGACTATATTGTACCAAATACAAGATTTAAATCAAGGCTCTTATCGAGTTTCGGACTGATATTTGGCTGCGGCACTTTCAAAATCTTAATATAATTGCATTTCGCATTATCCGACAAGCAGTCGTGCGAAGGTAGATTAAACCAAAGTTTAAAACAGTTTTTCGTTTTCATCAGTCCGAAACGCAACAAGAGCCATTAAGTTTAGCTTACATTATTTTGGAAAAGACAAAAGATTTTTTTATAATTATGAAAGCTATTTCTGAAAGTCCATGTCACTTTTTGACCGCCCAAAAAGTAACCCAAAAGGCGCCGGAAGACCTAGGTTTCCGGACCTTCCTCTTATTCATCCGGGGCTTCTTCAGGGTCGCCGCCATCCATGGCCTTTCGACTGGCAATTAAGCTTAGGCTTCCGAAGCCAACCGCTATTTTTCATCCCCGAAAAGAAGCGTCGGCGGCGCCATCCGTGGCTTCCGGGTGATCGAAGCTTGATTGATAATACCATCGGTTGCTCATAATTTTTATTGTTGGCTGAAATCCGACAAATCAGCACCCGGTTTCAGGGACGAAGACGCTTTGAGATACGGATAGATCATAGCGGTCGAGGGCGAAAGCCTACCCTTGGTAGCCAATCAGTTGACCAAGGATGGTGTAATACATTCTAAAACCCCGGATGAATAAAGGGGGGTCAGGGGAACTTGGTCCCGTTGCGGGTTTTTGGTTACTTTTTCCCCGGCTGAAAAAGTGACATGGACTTTCAGTTAGTGTTGCCATTTGGCAAAAGCGAAACCGATCCATTTGTCAACAACTATTTCGAATCCAGCCGGACCCTTCGTTTTATAGCTTGTTATCCCCATTTTCAAGGTACGAAAGTTGAGGTAATAAGAAAACCAAATTATTTGTCGAATACCTCTCGATTGTTAATGTACATTAACGTATAATAACGATAGGAGGTGGTAAAAAATTGAAAAATTGTTAAGTAAGAAAGAAGCTTGCGAACTTTTAGGAGTAGGTCAGACAACAATTGATTTAATGAGAAAAAAAGGGCTTCCGTCGTATAAGATTGGTCAACTTGTAAAATTTAAAGCAAGCGAAATCGAACAATGGATTGAGGAGCAAAGTAAAAAAGAACAATAAGAATAGAAGAACCCGGCTCATGTCTTGGTCGACTACCGGATTCTTCACAGAACTCCCACAAGGGAAGTTACTTATTACATTATATCACTTTGTATATGTATTTACAAATACGGGGTGTGATTTTATTCATTATGTTATCAAGTAACCTCTTTCTGTGGGCAAAAAGAAAGGGGTTTTTAAATTGGTAAAAGACACTGACGGTTATGGGGTGCTTGTGGAAACGTTGTACTTGAAAGACGGGACGACCCCGAAAGTGGGTTTTCGTGAGGGAAAATGGATTGCCGGAACTGTGTATGAGAAGGTTGCCGTATCGAAAAAGGGATATCTGCTTCATCTTGATTTTGACGATAATGGCCGGGCGGTTGATTACAAATTGTATTTGGATTTTGCTGAGATGGCCGCCGCTGAAGTTGACTATTCACTTTTGGTTAAAGTCGCGGCGGCGCTGGATAACAAGGATTACATTGTATTTTTGGATTAAGAAAGGAGAAATGAAAAATGTCAGATTTAATTGAGGAAAAAGTAACCCTTCAAAATTATGTTTTATCCGACCGGATTGATGAATCGGGCGCGAAACTGGCAGTAACAAAGGAATTCGGAGCATTGTTTGATGAGTATTTACGATTACATAAAAAGATTAATATTGCCGGTAACTCAAAACGGACGGAGCAATTACTGTTGCAGCTTGATGGGGTTATTGATCAAAAATTGGCGCTGGTTGAGAGATTCTTTTATATGGCCGGGTTCAATGACGGAAAATCATTAACCAAAGAAAAAAACTGTGGCTACTGAAACTTATATCCAAAGAAGGAGCAAGGGCCAAAAGGACCTGATTTAAAGTTGGTTTAAAAGATTCTAGCTTGTGAACACTTAACCCTTACTTCCACGGAAGTAAGGGTTAAGTTAAATATTTAACAAAGGAGTGAGGCTGAATATTAATCCGTGTAAATGTAAATAATCTCCATATAAAACAAAACGGAGGTTATCAAAATGAGACAGTCAAAGAACATTATCACGGACAAGGAAATGGAACTGGTAAGCCTGCTGATGCAGGACTGCCAAAGCACGGGTGATATCCAGTCGAAATTAAAACGCCTTTTTGCCGGAACAATAGAAAAGATGCTGGAATCCGAAATGGATGAGCATCTGGGCTATGAAAAGAACAGCATTGAAGGAAACAATTCTGGCAACAGCCGCAACGGATACAACCGAAAAACGATCATCAGCGACTATGGCGAAAGCGAAATAGCTGTGCCCCGCGACCGCAACGGCGAATTCGAGCCGAAAGTCCTGGAAAAGCGGCAGACACGGACGGATGAAATTGAACAGAAAATCATGGCGATGTATTCAAAGGGAATGAGCCAGCGTGACATAGAGGATAATCTGCGGGAGATTTACGGGGCAGAAATACCGCAGACGCTGATTTCCAAGATAACGGATAAAATCCTGCCGGAAGTGAACGAGTGGCAGAACCGGCCTCTAGAGCCGGTCTACCCCATAATCTACTTTGACGGGATCGTGTTCAGAAGCCGTAAGGACAACCAGATCATCAACAAATGCGTCTACTCGGTACTTGGGATTGATATGAACGGGCAGAAAGACATCCTGGGCATTTGGATCAGCGAAAACGAGAGCGCAAGCTTTTACGCATCAATCTGCTCCGACCTAAAAAAACGCGGTGTACAGGACATTTTCATCGCCTGCCACGATAACCTGAAAGGGCTTGGCGAAGCCATAAATGCTGTCTTTTCAAAGGCAAAGCAGCAGCTGTGCATTGTGCATCAGATCCGCAATTCCACGAAATTCGTGCAGTACAAGGACAGAAAAGCAATCTGCGCAGACCTGAAGAAAATCTACGGTGCTGTGAACCTTGATGACGCAGAGTATGCAAAGGAAGAATTCAGGGAAAAATGGGATCGAAAGTATCCATCCATTCTACGGTCCTGGGATGCCAACTGGGCAGAGCTCACTACGTTTTTCAGCTATCCCCAACAGATCCGGCATTTAATTTATACGACAAATGCTGTAGAAGCGTATCACAGAATGGTGCGGAAATTTACGAAGACAAAATCCATTTTCCCCACCGACGACTCAATCCGGAAAGTGGTGTTCCTTTCAGCCAGAGAAATCACAAAGAAGTGGACACAGCCGTCAAGGGACTGGGCAATGGCGTACAGCCAGATTATGATATTCTTTGCGGATAGGCTCACTGCGTAAGGCATTGAGTGAGGGCTCTGCCCTCAAACTCCCGAGGTTTATCCGCACGGGGCTTACCGGTGAAATGGAAAAGCGGCAGACTCAAAGCCCGCCGTTTCACCGTAAAAGCCGCAGCACGCGTTGGGGCGCTCCTCAGCGTTGCCCGATTTTGCTGTAATAATATTATTGTTAAATTTTTGGATGATTATTCCATTTACACTAATGTATATTCACACCCAAAAAAATCGTCTCTAATGTATGTGTCTGTTTTTTCTATTTCGTCCTTGG
>JASFQO010000035.1:0-10066 GCA_050115405.1 Bacillota bacterium | reverse complement strand
ATGGAACAAAAGAAAACTGCTCCTTATCAACACCGGAATGCCGAAGTTAGCGTCGTAAATATAAAACGACGGGATTTCAAGATACATGGAAGAGAATACATGAGTCAGGAGACCGGACATTAACAGGTTTTCCCGAAGGGCAAGCGAAAAACGGCACTAGGCTTTCATTTATTATTTTAAAATCATCTTGAGCCGGTTTCCCGGTACCCAAGGTTCGGCGCCATTACCCAGACGCGCCGATGGATTTTGCCAGATTGGCTGAGCTTAAAGTTTCGACATTCGCGTCGTCAAAAGTCGTGCAGTGCAAGGAACGACCGAGTGACGCCGCAATGTGCGGCTTTTCACGGCGCATCAGCCAATCCGGCAAGTCTCCACACCACCTTTTCAGCGTTTCCTGATGGTCTCCTTATACCTACCCCTATCTAAATATCCGAACCAGAGTGCGATATCGTCAAAAATAAACATGACCTGGGTGAGCCGGCTTGCTTCCCGGGGTTACGCCGCTAAGGATTTCAAAAAAAAATCCCTATACTTACTTAAGTATAAGGATCAATTAACAACTCCGTCATTGGCCGAGCGGCCAATTTTTTAAGTGATTTTAATTCTTTGTCAACCGTTGCGTTTCGCAAAATCAACCATTAACTCCGCCAGTAATTTGCACCCGGCGACCGGCATGGCGTTATAGATCGAGGCGCGCATGCCGCCGACCGAACGATGGCCCTTGACTCCGACCAGCCCGGCCTTTTTCGCTTCGCTCACAAACGCCGCTTCCAACTCGGCGCTCGGCAGTCGGAAGGTCACATTCATCATGGAACGCGAGTCGGCCCGGGCATGTCCCCGGTAAAACCCATTGCTACGGTCGATCACATCATAAAGATAGCCGGCCTTTTCCCGATTTCTTTGTTCCAAGGCTGCGATCCCGCCTTGCTTTTTTACCCATTTCAACACCAAATTGACGATATAGACCGCAAACGCAGGCGGCGTATTATAAAGAGAATTATTTTTTACAAAAGTCCCATATTGGAAGATCACCGGCAGGTTTTGATTCGCCTTGGCCAGGAACTCCGGATTAATGATGACTACGGTGACCCCAGCCGGGCCGAGATTTTTTTGCGCCCCGACATAAATCAGGTCAAATTGACTCACGTCAAACTCGCGGGACAAAATATCGCTCGACATGTCCGCCACCAGGGACGTCCCGCTAAATTCCGGAAATTTCGGCCACTGCGTCCCAAAAATGGTGTTATTCGAAGTTAAATGGATATAAGCCGGCGCTTTGCTTAATTTAAGCTCATCCGGCTTCGGAATCCGATTATGATTGGTATCTTGAGTACTGACTGCCATATTGACTTTACCGATCCTGGCCGCTTCTTCGTAAGCCTTCGTGGCGAACTGCCCGGTCACGAGGTAATCAGCTTCATTGTCGGCATTTAAGAAATTGAGCGGCATTAAAGCAAACTGGGTACTCGCTCCGCCGCCCATAAACAACACCCGGTAGTCGGCCGGAGCATTTAACAATTCCTTCAAGAGACTCTCGGTCTCGTTTTGCATCGTTTCATAATCTTTGCCGCGATGGCTCATCTCCATAAGCGACATTCCGGAATCTTTGTAATTGACCAGTTCTTTTTGGGCCTCTTCCAAAACTTCCAGAGGCAAAGTGGCCGGACCTGGAAAAAAATTATAAACGCGTCCACTCATCTTCAACATCCTCCAAACACATTAATCTTAGTTGCCATTATAACTTTTTCCCCCGGTTTGTTCAAGTATTTAAATTCCCGACTCGCCTTTTCGTAACAAAACGTTGCAATTAATTTACTAAACATTTACTGCCCGTTAATGTAATTCTCCCGTTATATCAGCTATAATAATAATTGTCAACAAGATAAGTTTTATCCAACACCTACCTTTTCATTTTTACTTCCTTTCCTTTTTTACCCTTTTGAGAGCGACCGTTTTTACGGTCGTATTTTTTTTTGATTTCTAAATATCAAATACTTAAATGAAGAATAAAACAAAGATTCGTAAATCAAATAAAATCCCAATATTTGGAATTTTCAAAGGAAATTCAAAGACTAAGATGTTATCCTACAAAAAACAATGCAACATAATTATATGTTAAAATAAGGAAATTAACTCAGAAAGGAGATGACTTAATTATACCTGGTATATCGTCGCTTAAACAACCAAAAAATTTTCCAGTGGTAAATTACTAATGTAGATGAATTTATGATATTTTTGTATATAACGAATTTACGTGACGCTTTACTAGATAAATAATGACTAAATTATAATTTACGCTATAAGGAGGGGTTAGAAAAAAATGAACAAATTCAGGCTAAACAGAGCAACCGTCGTTGGCTTGCTATCGATTATCTTGATCACTTTAACCGTTATTCATCTCACAACAGTCCACGCCGAAAAAACCGGCGTTTATTCACAAAGCGGCGGTACCTCATCTGAAACCGAAAAAACTTACGCTGCCACCGCTTCCGATCAATCCGGGATCTACATCAACAATTCCAGCGACTATACCTTGACCCAATCAACAATTACTAAGACCGGCGCTACTTCTTCAATCGAAGACAGCGATTATTATGGTCTCAATGCCGGCGCGCTGGCCGAAGGCGGCAGTACGGTTACTTTGACTGATAGCACCGTCATTACCGACGCCAAAGGCGCCAATGGTGTTTTCGCTTATGGTGAAGGCACCTCAGTTACCATCAATAATGTTACTATTAAAACCGCTCAAGAATCTTCCCGTGGCATCGCCGTCACTGATAAAGGCGCTATTACCGCCAACAGTTGTAATTTCACTACCACCAGCGCTTACTCCCCCGCAATTGCTTCGGGCCGCGGCGGCGGGACGTTAACCGTCAGGGGCGGTACTTTTACCACTTTCGGAACAGACTCGCCACCGATTTATTGTACCGGCGCCTTCGAGATTATGGGCGCAACCCTTAGAGGGCTCGGGGCTGAGGTCGCCGTAATCGAAGGGG
The DNA here is from genome assembly GCA_050115405.1 of Bacillota bacterium. Lineage (GTDB taxonomy): Bacteria > Bacillota > UBA4882 > UBA8346 > UBA8346 > DATCLA01. The sequence goes on along the minus strand of JASFQO010000035.1, from coordinate 7,070 downwards.
CCAACTCCATCACTTTATGGGACTGCAATCTGTTGAGCGCTAAAAACTCGGGGGTCCTGATTTTTCAAAGCACGGCCGACGATGCTACCGAGACCAAGGGCACATTTAACATGACCGGCGGATCGCTTACTGCCGCAGCCGGCCCCTTATTTTTTGTCTCTAACTTAACCGCTGAGATCAACCTCACCGCCGTCACCACTACCGCCGCTTCGGGGACCCTGGTCCAAGCCACCGCCGCCAATTGGGGCACTAGCGGTTCCAATGGAGGCGCCGTTATTTTAAACGCTGAAATGCAAACCCTGACCGGTGACTTAATTTGTGATAGCATCAGTTCGATTACAGTCAATTTGAAAAACGGTTCCAACTTAATCGGGGGTATCAATAAAGCCGCCTTAACTTTAGATGAAACAAGCACCTGGATTGTAACCAAAGACTCCTATCTAACCGCTTTAAACGGTAACGATACCTCGTTCGCCAATATCGACGACAATGGCCATACCATTTATTATGATTCCAGTCTCTCCGGCAATGACTGGCTAGGCGGCAATACTTATGATTTGGCTGATGGTGGTAAAATCATTCCGTGGACATCGACGCCGTCCCCGACCGCTACCGATACTCCAAGCGTAAGCCCTACGGAAAGCGTCACACCGTCTCCCACTACCACCCTAACTCCCACTCCTACCCCCACTCCTTCGCCGAGTGATACGTCGTCTCCCAGCCCGTCTCCGTCTCCTATTAATCGTAGATGGTCCTGGTGGCCCTGGTCTTGGTGGGGGTGGTGGCGGCGCTAAAATAACAAACATAGCCATTGCCCAGTATTATAAAAGTTACCGGCGACATTTAAAAGCAAGATGGACCTTTTCCATTTTGCTTTTGACTTTCAAGACTGTATTTCAGCCCCCCAAATACGCCCGGCGCACCTCCGGACTGGCGGCCAATTCCGCCGCCGGACCATACAAAATAATCCGGCCGGTCTCCAGGACATAGGCCCGCCGCGCAATTGCCAGCGCCAAACGCGCATTTTGTTCGACCAACAAAATAGTGGTCCCCGCAGCGTTAAACTCCCGAATAATCCGGAAAATCTCCTTTACCAACAATGGCGCCAAACCCATTGACGGTTCATCTAAAAGCAGCAGGCGGGGCCGGGACATCAAAGCCCGGGCCATGGCCAGCATCTGCTGTTCACCGCCGCTCAAGGTGCCGGCCGGCTGTTTCAGCCGCTCCCGCAAGCGGGGAAAATAACTGTAAATCACTTCATAATCCGCTTTGACGCAGGCCAAGTCTTTCCGACGATAAGCGCCCAGTTCCAAATGTTCCTTGACGGTCAAATCGGCAAAAAGGCGGCGTCCCTCTGGGACCTGGACCAAACCGGCCGCCACGATTTTGTCCGCCGGGCAACCAGTTAACGTCCGGCCGTTAAACTCAACCTGTCCGGAATGGACCGCAATCAAGCCGGAGATACTGTGTAAAACACTGGTTTTCCCGGCGCCATTGGCGCCGATTAAAGTAACGATTTCGCCTTCTTCCACCTCAAAACTCACGTCATGCAGGGCGTGGATCGTCCCGTAAAAAACGTTAAGTTGTGTTACTTTAAGCACCGGCATTCGGCTCCTCTCCCAAATAGGCCTGGATCACCCGCACATCATTCCTGATTTCGTCCGGCGTCCCCTCAGCAATGGTCCGTCCGTAATCCAACACTACAATCCGATTGCAAATTCCCATTACCAGCCGCATATCATGTTCGATCAACAAAATGGTTAAGTGAAAACGCTCTTTAATCAAGGCGATCAATTCCATTAAAGCTCCGGTTTCCCGGGGGTTCATTCCGGCGGCCGGTTCATCCAGCAACAATAAATGCGGATTGGTGGCCAAAGCCCGGACAATCTCCAGTTTCCGCTGATCACCATAGGGAAGGTTGCCGGCCACGACCGTGGCTTGGCCGGTCAGGCCAACCAAATCTAACAAATCCATCGCCTGGCGGTGCAGCGCCGCCTCTTCCCGATAAAAACGGGACGTGCGCCAAACTGCCGCTCCGGACGAGTAACCCACCTGAAAATGAAAGGCGATTTTAACATTGTCCAGTACCGACAAATTCTTAAATAACCTGGAGCTTTGAAAAGTTCGAGCTACCCCCAGCCGAGTCACTTGATAAGGAGGACGACCGACAATATTGCGGACTTCCCCAAAACGGTCCGCCAGCCAAATTTCGCCCCGTTCTGGAGGATAAACCGCAGTCAATATATTAAAAACCGTGGTTTTTCCGGCGCCGTTCGGTCCGATTAGGCCCACCAATTCCCCAGCCTGTAAAGTCAGATTAAAATCAGCCAGCGCCGTTAACCCCCCAAAAGAGATCGCCAGATTATTTACTTTTAAGATACTCACCTAAAACTCACTCTCTTTCAGCCCGTAACGGCCTTTAAGCCACTGGCAAATTTGGCGGTAAACGGTCCAATCGGTCAGTTCCCGCCCGGCCATCAACCCGGAGGGACGAAACAACATCACCAGGATTAGCAGCACGGGATAGATCACCAGCCGGTAGTCACCGACAATGCGTAGCAACTCTTGTAAATAGGTAAGCGTCAGTCCGGCGATCACTGTCCCGGTAATACTGCCCATTCCGCCGATCACCACAATAATCAGAAAGTCGCATGACTTCAGAAAATTAAACATCGTCGGGTTTAAATAACGAAAAAACGGGGCGTAAAGGCCTCCGGCCAGCCCCGCCAGGAAGGCCGCCAACGTAAAGGCCAGCATTTTATAGTAAAAAACATTGATCCCTACGGCGCCGGCGGCAATCTCATCCTCCCGGACTGCTAAAATAGCCCGTCCCGGCGCCGCATTAAGCAAATGGACCATGAAAAAGAGCGTCAATACCATAAAACCGTATACCCACAAGAAAGCCGCCGTAGGCCGAAAGACCACTATCGCGGTGAAAGATGGAATTCCTTTTAAACCGGCCGCGCCACCGGTAACGCCTTCTAAGTTGATCATAATCACACGAATGATCTCCCCAAATCCTAAAGTCACAATAGCTAAATAATCACCGCGCAGTTTCAAGGCAGGCAACCCAATCGCCAGACCAAACAAAGCCGTGACTGCTCCCCCGGCAATAATAGCCGCCAATAGCGGCGCCTGCCATTGCATGGTTATGAAAGCGGTTGTATACGCGCCTACCGCCATAAAGCCGGCCTGCCCCAACGCCAGTTGTCCCGCAAAGCCCGAAACCAGGTTCAAACTTAAAGCGACGATCACATTAATCCCGCCCAGGGTTAAAACTTGAGCGGTATAGGCATCGATCAGTCCCCCAAAGATCGCGGCGGCGCAACCTAGCCCGACCAGGGTCGTTACCATACCATTCAGCAAAGCCCGGCCTCTTTGCCGGCGCAGCGCCGTTTTCGCTTCGGCATTAAGCATCTTAACCCACCTACACCTTCTCGTCGCTGCTTTTGCCCAAAATCCCGGTTGGTTTAAGCAACAAGACCAAAATCAAAATTCCAAAAGCGATGGCATCAGCTAGCTGCGAAGAAATCAAGCCTTTCGTTAAAGTTTCCGCCGTCCCCAGCAGCAATCCACCCGCCATCGCTCCGGGAACACTGCCGATACCACCCAAAACAGCAGCGACAAATGCTTTTAAACCGGGAGTAACCCCCATATAGGGCTCGATTTGCGGATAAACGCCGGCGTATAATATTCCCGCCGCCGCCGCCAAGGCGGACCCAATGGCAAACGTGACCGCAATCGTCCGGTCGATATTGATGCCCATCAAAGCGGCGGCGCCCCGGTCAAAGGCCACCGCCCGCATTGCCTTACCAATTTTGGTGAAATTGACAATATAATTTAAGACCGCCATTAACCAGACGGATACCCCCAAAACCATTAATTGCCCCTGGCTAAGACTGATCCCGCCAAAGTCGACCGGCGCCGGGGCTAAGGGCGGAAACTCCCGAAAATTAGGGCCGATACCCGGCGTCACCCGGGCGCCGTTTTCTAAAAATAACGAAACCCCAATCGCGGTGATTAAGGCATTAATCCGGGACGCCTGCCGCAACGGCCGGTAACAGAGACGTTCCAACACCACCCCGAGCGCCGCGCAGCAGCCCATGGACGTTACAAAGGCCAAAGTCACCGTTGCCAGGCTAACCCCCCAACGGCGCAGCACAAAATACCCGCCAAACGCTCCTAACATCAGCAGGTCCCCATGGGCGAAATTGATCAATTTGATAATTCCATAAACCATCGTGTAACCGAGTGCCAATAAAGCATAGATACTGCCCAGAGCCAGGCCGTTAGCCAACTGTTGCCCTATTTGCAGCCCCAAATGCACCTGCCATCACTCCAGTATTTACGGATTGACCGTCCCGGCATATTCCGTCTTGAGCTTTCCGGTAGAGTCTTTAATGATTTTCAACATTACGGCCGATTTCACCGGATTTCCGGTAGCGTCAAACTTGATGCGCCCGGTTACAAATTTGCGGTTGGTCTGAAATAGAGCGGTTTTGAGCGGCTCGGGTTCCACCGTACCGGCTTTTTTAATGGCTTCAACGAGGAGGTGGGCCGCATCATACCCTAATGCCGCCAAAGCATTTGGAGTAAGCCGATACCTGGTTTTAAACTTGCGGACAAATGCTTGCACATCCGGATCGACGTCCTCCGGGGAGTAATGGTTGCTATAGTAACAATCGACGACTTCCGCTCCGGCATTATTAACGATCTCATCCCAACCATCACTTCCCAGTAACGGTATGGTTATCCCTTGGCTCCGCGCCTGTTTGGCAATCAATGCCACCGTGCTGTAATAATCGGGTAAAAATAAAACTTCCGGTCGGGTTGCTTTGATCTTGGTTAATTGGGCGTTAAAATCCTTGTCGCCGGTGCTGTATGATTCGCATCCCGTCACTTTCCCCCCCAAAGTGGTAAACTTTTTTTGAAAATTCCGCATCAGCCCTTTGGAATAATCATTGGTAATATCAAATAAAATAGCGGCCCGGGTCGCGCGCAGGGTATTGACGGCAAATTGGGCGCAGACACGTCCTTGAAAGGAATCCTGATAACAGGCGCGAAAGATATAATCTCCGGCGGTAGTCAGCGTATCATTGGTTGAAGCGGGTGAAATCAACACTACTTGTCGGGCTTGAGCATCTTGGGCAATCGCCAGCGAACACTTGCTGGTCAACGCGCCGATTATCCCCACTACCCTGTCTTTGGCGGTCAACTTGATAAAAGCGTTCATTGTCTTTTCCGGATTATTTTCATCGTCTTCCACCATCAATTTCAGCCGTTTCCCAAGAACTCCGCCTTGCGCATTAATCTCGTCCACCGCCATGACGATCGCGTCACGCGTCTGGGACCCGTAAGCGGCAATTTGGCCGCTGATTGGCTGAATCGTGCCAATTTTAATCGTCCGATCGCGTCTACAACCGCCCGCCATCACCGTTAGCGAGCATAATAGCGCCAATAATATTTGCAAAACCCATTTTGGTCTCATCTGTTCCCCTCCCCGACTTACTATGAACGGTCCCAAAAAAAATATATGTCGCCTGGCGTCAACCAATGCCACATATATTTTATAACTCAACTTTCGCACCTTGAAAATGGGGATAACAAGCTATAAGACGAAGGGTCCGGCTGGATTCGAAATAGTTGTTGACAAATGGATCAAAAAGAGATAATGCTTATAGAATAAAGATTTACTCGCCTTTTGATGGCGCCAAACAGACCCGATTGCGGCCGTCCTCTTTGGCTTGATAAAGCGCCTGATCCGCCAATTGTAAAATCTCGTTATAAGTGGACGCAACGAGGGGATAACCGGCTACTCCGGCGCTCAAGGTCACCGGTATCCGCATTCTTTGGTCCTCAGTTAAAAACCGGTGTTCCTCCACCTTTTGCCGCACGATTTCGGCAATTTGCCAAGCCGCGTCCTGGTCTGAGTCAGGTAAGACAATCACAAACTCTTCCCCGCCATAACGCGCTAAAAATCCCCCGTCCAACACATTGGAAGCGATTTTGGCGATGGTTTTCAAGACCATATCGCCAATTATATGTCCGAACCGATCGTTAATTTGTTTGAAATGGTCCAAATCAAAAATAATTACCGTTACCGACACCGGGGTTTTGGCAAATAATTCGGTCATATAAGTCATCAAATACATTCGGTTATAAACTTCCGTTAAACCGTCGGTAATCGCCATCTTCCGCATTTTATCATATAAATACGCATTTTCTAAAGAGAGACTCAATTCTCTGGCGATTGACTCGGCAAATTCCAACAACTCGGCTTCCATGCGCCGGGCAATATCCACTTCCAACACCAACAACCCTAAACAGCTGTGTCGGGCATTTAAAGGAACCATGATAATCTGATATTGTTCCCCGAAACCGGCGTTATCGGCGCAGACCATAGTGGTAAAAACCCGTTTTTCGATACAAGTCCGCACATACAAACTATCTTCCGTAAACGGTATTTCCTTCTTGTACTCCTGGAGCCCGTTGAGATCCTTAAAACCCAAAAAAGCCTTGGCCACCAATGCGTTTTTGGACTCATCCATCATATAGATAATACTTTTGCGACTCCCAAAAACCCCCATAACTACATCCAAAGTTTTATGCAACAATTGGTTACTATCCAATTCCCGGCTGATTTGCTCTTGGACGGAACGGAACGTATAGGACAGAGCATACTTCTCTTCCAGTGAAGTATAGGAAATCTGTAACTTGCGGTACCGCTCTTCCGCCTCCATTTCACTGGCACGCGCTTGGCGATAAAGCATAATAAACAGTTGCTGCAATATATCAAGTTCATTTTGGATAATAGTCTGCTTGTCCTCTTCTGTTTCTCCGGCCAAGATTGTTTTTAAAGTATTATTCATTTTTTCCAAATTTCGTGCCAGCGGTTGCCAATCATTTTGCTTCATCAATTAACATCCTCCAAAACCGCTTTCTCATCTTAACATCCCTGCTTGCGCCGCAAGCTCAAAATTACTTATTATTATTTTAACCTTTTTTTGCCATAAACACCAGAAAAATTTGATTATTTTTTGAAAAAACTACATTTTAAAAATAATTTGTCC
>JASFQO010000034.1:0-10093 GCA_050115405.1 Bacillota bacterium | reverse complement strand
CCATGTTAAAATTTATACATGTTATAAAAAGAAGTTGGGCAGGTGAAAGATAATAAGTTTTTTCATTCCCGGTCTAACTCCTAGGAAATAAGGGAAGGGACATTAGGTTGGATAGTACACTAATTGAGAAGACGGCTAAACTGTTTTATCGGACAATTATCACTAAAGTAATCGAACCCGGATTGGCGGGTTTGGGCGATGAGCAACTTACTCAAGTACAACTCATGTGCATGCGGTTCGTCTATCTTCATCCGGATTGTTCGGTGGGGGAGATCGCCGCCGGTTTGATGTTCAGTAATGCGGCTTCAGCCAAATTGATTGACCGGTTGGTGAAGAAAAATATCCTGACTCGGACGGAAGATCCGGTTGACCGACGGGTCCTGAAGATTAAGTTGACTGCTAGCGGCGATAGTTTGTTGGAGAAAGCCGGCCGGATTGAACAGGAACAGTTTGGCGCGATTATCGCGCAAATGTCGCCGGAGGAAGTGACGGCTTTGGTTAAGGGGTTGGAAGCGTTTTTGGGAGTGGCCTTGGTCAGCGCCGCCGAAATTGAAGCAGTTTGTCTCAAATGCGGCTGGGACCATTTGGTGGAGTGCCCGGGTAATCTCCGTTATCGGCAATTGACCGGGAAGGATAAAATCAATAATTAAAGGAGGAGTAGGAAATGGTGAAACGGCTTGATATTTACAAATGTGAAGTATGCGGGAATATTGTTGAAGTGGTGCATGCCGGAGGCGGACAGTTGGTCTGTTGTGGCAAGCCGATGGTCTTGCAGTCGGAAAACACGGTGGATGCCTCCAAGGAAAAACATGTGCCGGTGATTGAAAAAATTGCCGACGGCTATCGGGTGAAAGTTGGAGGAGTGCCCCATCCGATGGAAGAGAAACATTATATTGAAATGATTGAACTCTTAGCCGACGGGGCGGTCTATCGGAAATACTTAAACCCCGGTGAGGCTCCGGAAGCTACTTTTACGGTGTCCGCCAACGAGGTTGGCGTACGTGAGTACTGTAATATCCATGGTCTGTGGAAAACGGAGGTGTCGTAAAGATGATTAATTCTATTATGCAAGATGCACTCAATAAACAAATTAAGCTGGAATTGGAGTCGTCCTATCTTTATCTGGCGATGGCCGCCTATTTTCATGCCGCCGGACTGGACGGACTGGCGCAATGGATGCGGGTCCAGGCCCGGGAAGAGACGACTCACGCCATGAAATTATTTGATCACTTGGTGGCCAGGGGTGGCCGGGTGGAACTGGACGGACTGGCGCAACCTCCGAAAGAGTGGGAATCTCCACTTGCTGCCTTTATAGCCGCGTATGGACATGAACAGCATGTTACCGCTAAAATTCACGCGCTGGTGAAATTGACAACTGAACAAGCGGATTACGCCATCGGAATATTGCTGCAATGGTTTGTCACCGAACAGGTGGAAGAAGAAGCGTCTGTTGCGAAAGTGGTCGAAACCCTGAAGAAGATCGGCGCTTCCGGTTCCGGCCTGATTATGTATGACCGGCAATTGGGCAAACGGGAGTAATAGTGTTAAACACATTGATAGCAAGACCGCTTTCTTAAAATAAAACTTTTTGAAAGCGGTCTCTTTTTTAAATGGTTACTTGCAGGTCTGTCGCGGGTTGAAATCCCATGGCCAAAAAAAATCTAAAAAATTTCAATTTATTGTTGAAAATTAATCTTAGTTAATATATAATATAGTTAATAATTTATATAGTTAAATGTTTTAGATCGTCAATTTGATGAACAGGCGCTTGGGGCGCTGACATAGATTGAAAACGGTGGATTTGTCCCCTTGGAGCGTATTATAATCGGTAAGATTATATAACATATAATTGTTAGAAACTGAAATAACTACTTATTAGGAGGTAAAAAAGATGTCGGTACAAAATGCAATGACTGCGGATTTCTTACGTTCGGCTTATGGCGGTGAAAGCATGGCCCACATGCGCTATCTCGCTTGGGGCGATTTGGCTGAGAAAGATGGCTTTCCAAAAATTAGCAAGTTGTTTAAGGCGATTTTTTATGCCGAACAAGTTCATGCCCACAATCATTTTCGGGAGTTGCAGACGCAGCAGGGTGATTATACCGTGGCTGCCGGAGCGGTTTTCGGCATTGGCAGCCTGGTTGACAATCTCCAGGGCGCTATCAATGGCGAGCTGCATGAGGTGGAACAAATGTATCCGGTTTATTTGCAGACCGCCCGATTTCAAGGTGAAAAAGGGGCCGGGCGTTCTTTTCATTTTGCGCTGGAAGCGGAGAAGATTCACGCCGATTTATTTCAAAAAGCGCAGGACGCCGCCAGGGAGGGTCAGGACCTACAAATCAATTCGGTGCACATTTGCCCGATATGTGGGCATACGGTCGTTGACGGCATCCCGGACAAATGTCCGGTCTGTGGCGCCAAAAAAGACCAGTATGTTACTTTTTAACAACTAAATATTTTGATAAAGTGGTGAGACTATGAATAAGCCGGAAAAAACAATCGATGTTTTGATTATCGGCGCCGGAGTAGCCGGTTTGACCGCGGGGATCTATGCTGCGCGGATGAAACTGCCAACATTAATTTTGGAAGACGAGTTAGTCGGCGGCCAAATCAAAGATGCCTATGTGGTAGAAAATTATCCCGGGTTTGACCAGATTAAAGGGAGTGATCTGACCGAACGAATGCAGGAGCAAGCCCTCCGTGCCGGGGTGACGCTGGATGAGTTTGACCGAATAGTCGCGGTTCAGTTGACGGACCAGCCGAAAATTGTCGAGACTGAAACTACCATTTATCGGCCAACTGTGATTATCATCTCCGCCGGGATGCGACGCCGGGAATTGCCGGTACCCCAAGAAGGAAAGCTGCGCGGCCGGGGGATTCACTATTGCCAGTTGTGCGACGGCCATTTATATAACGGCAAGACCGTGGCAGTGGTGGGGGGCGGGAACGGCGCGGTCGGCGCGGCAAATTTTTTGGATAAATACGCCAAGCAAATTTATCTGATTCAGCAACTGCCGAACTTAACCGCCGACGACCAGACAGCGCGGGCCAAATTATTTCATAACCCGAAAATTACTGTTCTACCGAATGTTAAAGTTTTAGCGGCGATTGGCGATCAAGTGTTGACTGCGCTGACCTTGGAGAATCTGGCAACCGGAGCAATAACCGAGTTACCCTTAGATGGCGTATTTGTCCAAATTGGTTCCACTCCGAACAGCGCTTTATATAAAGGGCAGATTACTTTGGACGATTTTGGTTATATTGTGGCGGATGAAACTTGTGTGACGAATGTGCCGGGGGTTTATGCGGCCGGCGATATCCGGACTAAAGCGTTTCGGCAATTGACTACGGCGGTAAGCGACGGTACGGTGGCCGCCCTGCAGGCGGAGAAATATTTGCAAAGTCTTAAAAAATAAGAATGAGGAGTGATCGTAATGGTGAAAGTTTATTCGATTTCGGAATGCCCTTGGTGTAAAAAGGTAAAAGCTTATTTAAACAGCAAAAATGTCCTTTTTACGGACATTGATGTGGAAACCGATGCTGCCGGACGTCAGGCATTGGCAAAACTCTCTCCGGAGATGACCGTGCCGGTGCTGGAGATTGACGGCCGGGTCATCATTGGATTTGACAAGGGACAGATCGATGCCGCTTTGAAGCTGGGAACACAATGAAATTAGTGCTGCTGCGTCATGGTGAAAGTGAATGGAACCTGAAAAATCTCTTCACCGGCTGGACTGATGTCGGCCTTACCGAAGCCGGTGTTGCCGAAGCCCAAGCTGCCGGAGTGATCTTGCGGGGACAGCAGTATGACTTTGATCTTTGTTATACATCTTATCTGAGGAGAGCCATTCAGACCTTGAATATCGTCCTGAAAGAGCTTGACCGGGAATGGTTGCCCGTGATCAAGGCCTGGCAGCTGAATGAACGGCATTACGGAGCATTGCAGGGGCTCAATAAGGCGGAAATGGCGCAAAAATATGGAACTGAACAGGTGAAAATCTGGCGACGTTCCTTTGCTGTCCGCCCCCCGGAGCTAAGCGGGACCGATCCCCGTAATCCAAGACTGCAATCGCAATACCGTAATGAAAAGAGTGAAGCGCTGCCGCTTGGGGAAAGTTTGGCCGACACGGTCGCCAGGGTGATCCCGTATTTTAATGACTTAATTAAGCCGGAAATGAACCGGGGAAGACGAGTGGTGATTAGCGCCCACGGGAATTCGTTGCGGGCGTTGGTCAAGTATTTTGAGCGGCTGTCGGAACAGGATATTATGGAAGTTAACATTCCGACCGGGGTCCCGCTGGTGTATGAATTTGACACTATGTGGGAGGTAGTCGGTAAAGAATACTTGGGAGACCGGGATCTGATCCAGGCAAAAATTGAAAGTGTTGCCAAGCAAGGAATGGTCAAAACTTGAGGATACGAGAAGTTGACGAAATATCTGAATAATAAAATTAACAAGCTGTTTCGAATCATTCGAAACAGCTTGTAATATTATATCAGGAACAACTGCCGGCGCCAGGTCTGTTTCTTGCGGTTGCCAAACTAAAAATAAATGGTAAGATAATATTAATACCTTGTTTACTGGGGAGGAATTATGAAAAAACAACTGCAACTGTTGGAGAAAATGGTCAATATTGATTCCGGGACCGGGAACGCGGCGGGAATGGCCGCGTTGGGAGAGCTGATTGCCCGGCAGGCTGCGGGTCTGGGGTTTGAGTTTGAAAAGCTTACGGGAGCCGACGGTTCGGGTCATTTTTATCTGCACCGGGGACAGGGCCGCCGCGTTTTGCTGCTGGCCCATTTGGATACCGTCTTTGAGCGGGGGACCGCCGCCAAACGACCGTTTACCATTGAGGGGGATCGGGCAAGGGGACCGGGAGTTTCGGACTGTAAGTCCGGAGTGGTGACTATTTTGGGCGCCTTGGGAAACCTGACCCGGGCCGGGAAAGTAGGCGGAGCAATCGGTTGTCTGTTTAATACCGATGAAGAGATCGGCTCGCCGGGTTCCCGGCGGATCATTGAGGAGTTTGCTCGGGGGTCGCAAGCGGTTTTGGTGGTCGAGCCGGCGGATGGGGAGACCATTACGGTAGCCCGTAAAGGAATCGGGCGTTTTCGCCTGGAGACCTTCGGGAGGACCGCCCATTCCGGTTCCGGTTTTACCGAAGGACGCAACGCTATCTGGGAGCTGGCCCATAAGGTTGTGGAGATTGGCAAGTTGACCGCGCTTGAACAGGGGATTACCCTTAATGTCGGGACGATTCGTGGCGGGACCAGGGCCAATGTCATACCGGATTATGCTGTGGCCGAGGTGGACCTGCGGTTTAAAGTTGCCGGTTCGGAGCAGTCAATTTTGGACCGGTTGCGCCAAATCACGGCCGTTAGTCATATTGCCGGGGTTACTGCTCGGTTAAACGGCGGGATCACCCGTCCGTCAATGGAATGCGCTCCGGGTAATATGCATTTGTTTCAATTACTGCGTGAAACCGGGAAAGCATTGGGGATGGAGCTGACTGCTTATGAGTCGGGCGGCGGTTCCGACGCTAATTTCGTGGCTGCGGTCGGGACGCCGGTAGTAGACGGCGTGGGGCCGATGGGCGGAGGGCTTCACACCGAAACCGAATATCTGGAAATTCCCAGCCTGGCGCGGCGGATTGCATTGTTAACCGGAGTTTTGCCGCGGCTTTTTGACTCATTTAGGGTGAAAATACGTCAGTAGTTACACTCACGTGTTGTGTTTGCGAACGCAGTGCAAAGACGGAAGTTAGATAGAAGGTAGATAATTTGGGGACGATTGTTAATGTGATTGCCGTAATTTGCGGCAGTTTGATCGGTTTGGCTTTTCGGGGTCGGGTACCGGGACGGCTGACTCAAAGTGTCTTGCAGGTGACGGGTTTGTTTACCGTTGTAATTGGCATCAACATGGCCTTACAGGGACGGCAATTGATTCTATGTTTAGTCAGTTTGGTAATTGGGACAGCTGTGGGGGAAGCGGTTAATATCGAAGCCGGTTTGGACGGTTTTGGTCAACGGTTGGAAAGGCGGTTTCGGCTTGCTGAAGGCAACGCGGCTAAAGGTCTGATTTATGCCAGCCTGTTTTTTTGCGTCGGTTCGATGGCGATTGTCGGGAGTATTGTCGATGGCATTAAGGGTGACCATTCCATATTATATACCAAAGCCATGATGGACGGGATTGCTTCTATTCCGTTCGCTGCGACACTTGGTATTGGGGTTTTGGCTGCGGCGGTGCCGGTATTGCTTTATCAGGGCGGTCTGACTTTGTTAGCGGGATTATTGAAACCATTGTTTAACCCGGAGCTGATCCGGGAGTTAACTGCGGTCGGAGGGGTCATTATCATCGGGATCGGCATTAACATTTTTGGTCTGCAAAAGGTCCGGGTTGGGAATATGTTACCGGCGTTATTGCTGATTGTTATAATTATTGGAATTAAAAGATGGATTTAGTGATAGTTTAAAAATTGTCGCTCAATAAACATTATTTTACTCAAATTTAATAATTTATTAGCTTGATTTAAGCGGGGTAATTTAGTATGTTATTAGCTGAAGGTGAAATTGTCGTCATGCCGTTTCACTGATGATTTTGTATCTGAGCTTGGGAAGGCATTGCTGGAGAATTTTGAATAGCAATTATTGGGAGTGATTGTGGTTGGTGAAACTATTTAAACGAAGTTACGGTTCAAATCGGATTTTTTCCCGCTTTGAATTGGTGTTTTACGGAATGATTGTGATTGCCTTGATCTCCATTGCCTTAAAGAGTTAAATGCGCCTGAAGGTCTAATAATCTTCATAACCTTTTGGATTACCTCAGCGGTTGATTTTCCTTAAATCAATCGTTTTTATTATATTCAAACAGGAATTATTACGCGATGCAATGCATAAATTGCAGGAGAAAGTGAGTTTAAGCTGCGGGGCGCCGGATTGTCCCGACGGAGTAGTGAGAGGTAGTGGATTTGTGGTTGTTGTGCTACATTTGGCGACAGCTATATATGGCGGATGTCAGGGGTTGATGGGATGCGGGGACTTGTCCGGCAAATCCTGAATGAACTGGTCCGGAGGTGGCCGGAATTGGATGTTTGCCGTACGGCCATTGAAGCGGCTTTTGAAGCTTTAAGTCAATGCTACGCAGCTCAAAATAAGGTAATGGTCTGCGGTAACGGGGGGAGCGCCGCGGATGCGGAACACATTGTCGGAGAGCTGATGAAAGGGTTTCGTTACAAACGCCTCCTCAGTCACTCCGACCGGGAAAAACTGCAGAGCGGAGCCCCACAGGACTGGCCGTATCTTGTCGCTAATTTGCAAGGGGCTTTACCTGCGATTTCTCTGGTGAGCCAGACCGCGCTACTATCGGCCGTTGCTAATGACCTTTCCCCGGAAATGGTCTATGCGCAACAGGTTTACGGCTATGGACACGCCGGCGACCTCTTAATAGGCTTGAGTACCTCGGGAAACGCCCAAAATGTGATCAATGCCTTCAAGGTCGCCCGGGCTTTTGGCATTAACACCCTTGGAATGACCGGACATCACGGCGGGGGCATCGCACAAGTCGCCGCTGTTACGATTCAAGTCCCGACAACCGACACTTTTAAGGCGCAGGAATACCATCTACCGATTTATCATGCGCTTTGTGCGATGATTGAGGCGGAGTTTGTGTCAAGGGGACGGTTGACAGCAGGAATCACAGTATAGGATCGCGAAGTAGTCCACAAACTTTTGAAAAAGAAGGAGAACGTTCATGGCTGAAGCTAGTACACAAAATGACCATCCGATGCAACGGCTAATCGCCTTGATGGCGAGGCTCCGGGGACCGGACGGGTGTCCGTGGGACCGCGAGCAGACCCATCGGTCGTTGCAACCGTATGTCATTGAAGAAACTTATGAAGTATTGGAAGCAGTGGAAAACCAAGATCCGGACAAGCTTTGCGAAGAGTTGGGCGACTTGTTGCTCCAGGTGGTGTTTCATGCTCAATTAGCTGCCGAACAGGGGCAATTCACTATGATCGATGTGATTAACGGGATCGCGGCTAAGCTCGTCCGTCGCCATCCGCATGTTTTTGGCGAGGTGAAAGTCGCCGGGGTGGCCGGGGTGTTGGAAAACTGGGAACAGATTAAAAGAGAGGAATATAGGGCGGAACGAAAGTCGGCGTTGGACGGAGTGCCTCAGGGATTGCCCGGGCTTTTGCAAGCGGAAAAATTACAAAATAAGGCGGCAAAGGTCGGTTTTGACTGGGGTGATCTTGAAGGGCCGCTGGCGAAGGTCAAAGAGGAGTTTGCCGAATTGGAAGCGGTCTTGGACCCGGCGGCGCTTCCGGCAGCCGGGTCGTCGGAATGGGATCGCTTGGAAGATGAATTTGGCGATATTCTGTTTTCTTTGGTCAATGTCGCCCGCTTCATCAAAGTTAATCCGGAAATGGCCTTGCGACACACGATAGCCAAGTTTATCGGTCGCTTTCATTTTATGGAGCAAGCAGCCCAAAAAGATGGCAAAACCTTGAATGAGATGGATCTGACGGAACTGGATCGTCTTTGGGAACAGGCAAAATAAAGCTATCGGCGCATAAAACGCAACTTATCGGCAGAAGCTATCAGCAATGAGGGAGATTAACATCCCTTATTGCTGATTTTTATATTTTTGGAAAAGAGGGTGGGCTTGATGGCAATTTCCAAACGGTTGGCATTAGGATTGGTTTTGGTTGGGATCTTGTTCAACTCGGGCTGTCCCGGTAAGGAAGGGACTTTGTTTAAAAACCTGGTGACCCGCTTCGGCAGGCCACCGGAAATTACGGTTTACATGCATCGGACTAACGTGAAGAAACGTATGGATATTGAGGAGTATCTGGCGGGAGTGGTCGCCGGGGAGATGAAGCCGGGTTGGCCGTTAAACGCTTATGCGGCGCAAGCTATTTTAGCGCGGACCTTTACAATGCGGTATCTGGGTGAAGGCAGCGCTAAGGAGAACGCTCAAGACCTGCATGGCGCGGATATCTCCACTGACGAAAAAGTGGCTCAAGCCTATAACGCCGCCAATATCCGGCCCGTCATCCGGGAAGCGGTCGCCAAAACTAAGGGGCTGGTACTGACTTATGGCAAACATTACATTAAGGGTTGGTACCATGCCAGCAGCGGCGGAATTACGGCATATGCCAAAGAAGGTTTGGCGTATAAGGAGGCGGAACCCCCTTATATCAGTTCGGTGCGATCACCGGAAGAAAAATACACGCCGCCGGAGGAGCTATATTGGCAGACTACCTTGACCAGCGCGGAGATTAATGCGGCTTTAAAGAAGTTGAACGGGAAGGAAATCGGGACCGTGCGAAAGCTGGAAATTGTGAAACGCACCAAAACGCAGCGGGCGGTGTTGCTGAAGTTTATCGGGGATCAAGGTACGGCCCAAGTCGTCGGGGCGGATTTCCGAGTGAGTTATGGTCCGGAAAAAATCCGTTCGATTTGGATTTCCAATGAAATTGTGAATCGGCCGGGAGCGATCAAGATCAAGGGGCGGGGCTTCGGCCATGGCGTCGGATTGTCGCAGTGGGGCGCTTATGACATGGCGAAACGCAATTGGTCGCCGCAAAAGATCGTCATGCATTATTATCCCAAAGCGCGGGTAGAGAAGATTTGGTGAGTAGGGGACGGGCAGGAGATTGCGGTGTCGGCAAGATTAAACAAAACAGGGAGCGAAGATCGAGCGGAGGGGGGCCACAAAACCCCCCTCCCGCTCGATCTT
The DNA here is from genome assembly GCA_050115405.1 of Bacillota bacterium. Taxonomy (GTDB): domain Bacteria; phylum Bacillota; class UBA4882; order UBA8346; family UBA8346; genus DATCLA01. The sequence continues at coordinate 351 of JASFQO010000034.1, read as the reverse complement.
AAGAAAATTTGGATTAAAATTTATTCATTCATGCGTTGTTGTTGATTTTTACAAAAATTAAAATATTATATCGGATCGAGCCCTTGAAGATAAATTTTCTTTCGAATATAATTAACTTAGAAAAAGGATTTTTGTAAACTCACTAAAGGACGAAATTGTATGTGAATATTACCATACATGAGGTCGGTTAACATTGTTGACGGATGATTCCTTGCGGTGATTGGTTGGCAAAGGAGCCGTTTATGCCTGATAATTTTATCTTTAGTCTTAGTATGACTACTCCTATTTTTTTGGTAATGGGCATCGGATATATATTGAAAATAAAACGCATGGTTAACGATGATTTTGTTA